>JANXSI010000560.1 GCA_025352765.1 Devosia sp.
GCTGGCGCGGGCGGTGCGCTGCACGCTGTCGAAGGCGGCGGCGAGTTCGACGCTGTCGGCGCACAGCGACATGCCGATGCCGCCGCCGCCGGCGGTCGACTTCAGCATCACCGGGTAGCCGATGGCGTCGGCGGCCGCGAGCGCGTCGTCGGCGCTCAGTAGCAGATCGGAGCCCGGCAGCAGCGGCACGCCGTTGGACCTGGCCAGTTCGCGCGCCGTGTGCTTGAGGCCGAAGGCCTCGATGTTGCCCGCAGTGGGACCGATGAAGACGATGCCTTCGGCCGCGAGTCGCTCTGCAAAGCCGATGTTTTCGGAGAGAAAGCCGTATCCCGGATGGACGGCTTCCGCTCCAGTCGCCTTGCAGGCGGCGATCACTGCCTCGACGTCGAGGTAGCTCTCGGTGGCGGGGGCGGGCCCGAGCCGCACGGCCTCGCCGGCGCGGGCGACATGCATGGCGAAGCGGTCGGCGTCGGAATAGACGGCGACCGAGGCGATGCCCATGCGGTCGAGAGTCCGGATAATCCGGACGGCGATCTCGCCCCGGTTGGCAATCAGGATTTTCTGGAACATGGCTCTATGCCGCGTCCCAGATCAGCACCTGGATCGGCGTCGGATTGAAGCCGTTGCAGGGGTTGTTGACCTGCGGGCAATTGGAGATGACGCAGAGCACATCCATTTCGGCGACCAACTCGACATAGTCGCCGGGCTTGCTGAGCCCATCGACAATGGTCATCTCGCCCGAGGGCTGGATCGGCACGTTCATGAAGAAGTTGATGTTGGGCACGATGTCGCGCTTGCCCATGCCGTGCTTGGTGACCTCCAGCACGAAATTGTCGCGGCAGGCGTGGTGGTATTTCGTATCGTGGCCGAAGCGGACGGTGTTGCTCTCGCACGAACAGGCGCCGGCCATGGTGTCGTGCCGGCCGCAGGTGTCGGCGGTGACTGTCAGCATGACGTTGCCTTCGTTCGAGATCAGCTTCGTGCCGACTCCCACATAGGCTGCGCCCTGGGTGCGCAGCGTGTCCTGCGCGCTGTAGCGCTCGGCGAAATCGTCGGCGCGGTAGAAGATCGTGTCGACGGCCTGCTGGCCCTCGCTGTCGACGATGCGGATGATCTGGCCCTTGCGAACGAGGCCCGACCACGGGCTCTCGGCGGCAATGCGGTGGTCCTGGGCGGAGGCGGGAATGGCGGTCATGTCGTCCTCCTCAGGCCTCGGCCAAAGCGTTGTTCTCGAAACCGCGGACGGCCTCGGCGGTGGCCGTGCGGCAGAGGTCGTCGGCGGCAATGGTGGCGCGGAAACGCGTCACCTCCACCATGCGGGGGGCGTAGTCGGGCGCCGGGTCGAGCGGGTGCGGGCAGTTGGAGAGCCCGACGAGCAGGTCCATCTCGGCGCGCAACTCGATGTAGTCGCCGGGGTGGCTGAGTTCGGGCCGCCAGACGAAACCGCCATCGTTCTTGACGCGCACCGGGGCGAAGAGGCTGAGGGCAAGGGGAATGTCGCGACGGGTGAGGCCGAGCTTGCCGGCGACGAGCACGAGATTGTCGCGAGTGTTGCGGGTGGTGATGCCCGGATAGCGCGCGGCATTCGAGGCAGCGGTCGAGCCGCCGACCAGCCCGTCATGGGCGCCCGAGGAATCCTCGATTACCGAGAACATCACCCGGCCCATGTCGGAAAAGATCACCCGGCCCTTGGCGATGGCGGTGGTCCACTGGACTTTCACGGTGTCGGGGAGGTTGAGCCGCTCGCTGGGATCGGCGACGTTCCAGGCGATGAGGGCAACCGAGGATGGACCATTCGGTTGGGCAATGCGGATCGCTTCGCCGCGCTTGAGGTTCGTCGCAAAGTACCAGCCGCCCGGAATGGTCTCGGTGTGAATAACGCGATCGGTGGGGATCGGCGGTGCGGGCAGCGGGCTCGGGCCGGGGAGGGCCTTTGGGGCAAATTGCAGGCCCCGACGCTGGTGTTCCTCGTAGCGGGCGCGGTCAGCGGCGATTTGTTGGGCGGTGCGGCTCACGGCGCAACTCCTTCGACAATGGACGCCGGGTCGTCCCGGCCAAGACCCATCGACGTGACCGGGTCGTCCCGGTCGGGGCTGAAGACAGTGGAGGCGCCGGCAACGCGCGGCGGCCAGATCTCGATGTCGCGGGTGAGCGAGGCGCCGTAGCGCTTGCGCTCCTCGGGACGGTCGCGCGGCCGCTCGAAGGCGACGACGCGGGTGGCGAGGGTGAAGGCCTCGCGCAGATCGTGGGTGACCATGACGACGGTCAATTGCGTCTCGTGCCAGAGCTTTTTCATCAGCACGTGGATGTCGGCCCGGATGCCGGGATCGAGCGCGCCGAACGGCTCGTCGAGCAGCAGCACCTTCGGGCGCATGATCAGCGCCTGTGCCAGCGCCAGCCGCTGCTGCATGCCGCCCGACAGCATGGCGGGGAACTTGTCCTCGGCGCCGGCAAGGCCGACTTCGGCGATGAGGCTCCGCGCTTCCTCGACGGCGGCGCGGCGGCGGGCGCCGAGCAGGCGGGCGGCGACCGGGGAGCTTTGGAATTCCTTGCCGAGGAGCACGTTGCCCAGCACCGTCAGGTGCGGGAAGACCGAGTAGCGCTGGAACACCACACCGCGATCGGCACCGGGTTCGGGAACGAGCGGGGTGCCATCGATGGTGATGGTCCCCTGGCTCGGGGCTTCTTCGCCAAGCAGCAGCCTGAGGAACGTCGTTTTACCGCAACCCGAGGGGCCGACCAGGGCGACGAAGGAACGTGAGGCGATGTCGAGCGAGATCTTCTCCAGCACGATCTGGTCGCCATATTCCTTCCAGACATTGTCGATCTTGATGTCGCTCATGTGCGCACCGGGTTCGACCAGGGGAATACGCCCGAGCGCAACGCCTCGAGCGCGACGTTCATCACCACCGCGAGGAGGGTGATCCAGGCGACATAGGGGAAGATCACGTCCATCGACAGGTAGCGGCGGACGAGGAAGATGCGGTAGCCGAGCCCGGCGTCCGAGGAGATGGCTTCGGCGGCGATGAGGAACAGCCAGGCCGGCCCGAGCTGCAGGCGGAGGCTGGTGATCAGCCGCGGCAAGACCTGCGGCAGCACGACGCGGAGGGCGATCTGCCAGGACGAGCCGCCGAGAGTCTCGGCCTTGACGATCTGCTCGCGCGGCAGCTCGCTGACCTTCAGCGCCAGATCGCGGATCATGGTCGGCGCGACGCCGATGACGATCAGCGCGATCTTGGCGGTCTCGCCGAGCCCGAGGAGGATGAAGAGGATCGGCAGCAAGGCGAGCGGCGGCACCATGGCGATGACGGCGATCACTGGGGCGAGCAGCGCGCGGACGGTCGGCAGCATGCCCACCACCATACCGACGACGAGCGCGATCAGCGTCGAGATCGCGAGACCCCAGCCCAGCCGGCTGAGGCTCGCGAGCGTATCGGACCAGAGGAGATAGTCGCCGGTGCGGGTATCGGGGGTGAACGCCATGCGGTTGATGGCATCGGCGAGTGAAACGAGGCTCGGCAGCAGCTTGTCGCCGTCATTGACGGCAAGCCGGGCGGCCGAGCCCGCGAGATAGGCCGCCACCAGCAGCGCGAACGGCAGCACCGCGAGAACGAGCGTCGTGGTGCGGCTCGGTCGGATGTTGATCCAGCGCATGGTGGCGGCTCCCGTCGGACTCTCGATCAGAGCGCCCCGGCGGCCGCGTCCTTCATGTAGGCGTCGGAGAAGCGCAGCTTCACGTTGCCTTTGTCGCCCAGCACCTTGCCGTCGGCGAGTTCGATGCCGATGACGTCGGCGGAGGCGGCACCCGAGCCGAGCAGGCCCTTGTCGAACAGGAAGCCGCGGACGAGGTCCATGGTCTTTTCGAGATCGGGCGAGTCGGTGAAGGCGACGGCGTCAGCGGGCTTGTCAAAGAGCTTTGTCGCCTTGAGCTGGGCGTCGAAGCCCGCGAGGTCGGTGCCCGAGGCAACGCCCATCGCGGTGCGCGCGGCCTTGCCGGCGTCGGTGTCGGCGGTCATCGCGGCCATGGTGTCGTACCAGATGCCGGCGAGGGCCTTGCCAAAGTTCGGGTTGTCCTTCAGCACGTCGGTGTTGGCGACCATCATGTCGATGATCTCGCCCGGGATCTGGGTCGAGTCGAACACCTTGTGGGCGTCGGGCAAAGCGAGGATCTCGGCAACCATCGGGTTCCAGGTGACCATGGCGGTGACGTCCTTGGTCTGGAAGGCGCCGACCATGTCGGGATCGGAGGTGTTGACGACCTTGACGTCCTTTTCGCTCATCCCTGCGCTTTCGAGCGCGCGAGCGAGCAGATAGTGGGAGACCGAATACTCGACCAGGTTGACCGGCTGGCCCTTAATGTCGGCGAGGGTCTGCTTGTCCTTGAGGATGACGGCGTCATTGCCGTTGGAGAAGTCGCCGACAATCACCGCTGTGGTGTCGACGCCGCCGGCGGCGGGGATCGAGAGGCCATCCATATTGGTCAGCGTCACCGCGTCGAAGGCGCCGGCGGTGTATTGGTTCATCGACTCGACGTAGTCGTTGAACTGGGTGACCTCGATGGTGATGCCGTATTTGTCGGCCCATTTCTTGACGATGCCGGTGTCGGCCGCGTAGCCCCACGGCATCCAGCCCACATAAATGGACCAGGCGACCTTGAAGTCCTTCTTTTCAGCAGCCTCGGCAGCTGTAGCGCCGGCCGCGACGATCGCCGCGAGGACGAGCGCCGAAACGACGGTCTTGGCGATGCGTGTCGAAATTGTCATGTCCAGTCCCCTGATCGATTTGGGGATTGGCAAGACCAAGCGCTGCCAATCCCTTGGCTAACGAGGTCTCCCGGGCTTTTGTCCCGCCGTGTCCCGGCCGGATGTCTCCCGTGCCGGTGGGTGCTCTCGGACCAGACACGCCAACGGCGCCGGAACCCTAGCTCCTAACTCCCACTGAACAATGCAAAGCGCGTGCCAGACAGGAATCGCTTTTCGTTCAAGCCGTTGGCGTTTAGGCGCAGCGGTCCGCCTCTGCCGATCTGCACATTCGGCGTCAATGTGCCCAAAATCTCGGCACCGCTTCTACGTTGGCGCATCCAAAAGCAGTGTGTCGGTGAATCGGGCTTCGTGCGGGTTCAAACGGGGCGAAACCATCGGGTCGTTGCCCCCTCAGAGTGCGCAGCGGCGTTTATGTTCCGCCGCGATCCTAATTTGTCACACTCAACGTGGCGGCCGATCGGAGAGGGGCGATCTGTTTGGTCGCTGCGTTGTTGTGCAACTGCCGGCGCGTCGGGCTCCATCAAGCAAGCGGCCTCCCTCAATGTGCGATATCGCACACATCATTCCGCTGTTGCTGGTGAAAATTGTCCGCCCGTATTTCCGGCTGTTTTCCTGAAAACTTTATACCCCAAATATTTTAAGAACCTAATCTGCTGCATTTCTAAAATAAAACCCATTGGTCTGGATCGTGATCCAGAATCATCTGAGTCAAACTGGACAACAAAAAGTGCGGAACGTCAGATTTACTCATATCAAATGGCCGTTTTACAAATCCGGTACGCCGATGACCTGACCATAATATTGTCGCTGGATTCTTTCCGTCGGGCATGATTGGCGGCTGAATTAGAAAATGGAACCGAGCATGAAGTCGTTTTTGCGCGCAACCGCCGGGGCGGCTTTGCTCAGTGTTCTTGTCGTCTCGACGGCTGGCGCACAGGATTTGTCGAGCTTTGCGGGGCTTGCGGGAACCACCGTGTCGAATACCGGCCCATCGGTGATCGGCGGCAATATCGGCGTAACGCCGGGGTTGGCGATCATTGGCTTCGACAGCCCCGGCGGTCCCGGCTCTGTCACGCCGCCCTACTCGAAACACGCTGGTGACGGCGTCGCCATCAACGCCATGGCGCAGCTCATTTCGGCGTACAACGCCTTGGCCGGGCAGCCGGCGACGGCGGACCTCAGCGGGCAGGATCTGGCCGGCAAGACGCTCGGCTCGGGCGTCTACAGCTTCAGCTCGGACGCCCAGCTCAACGGCCAGCTGACGCTGGACTGGCACGGCAAGACGAACGGCATCTTCATTTTCAACATCGGCTCTACTCTGACGGCGGGTGCCGGGTCGCAGGTTCTGCTGATCAACGGCGCGAACGCCAACAACGTGTTCTTCCGCGTCGGCAGTTCGGCCACGTTGCTGGCCAGTGCGCAGTTCAAGGGCAAGATCCTGGCGCTCCAGGATATCACGCTGGTGACCGCGGCGACCATCAACTGCGGCGCTGCGCTGACGCAGGTGGGCGCCGTGACGCTCGATACCAACACGATCGGTGTCTGTCCGGTGACGGCAGGAACCGCGGGCACCGGGACGAGCGGCAGCGTGAGCGGCACGGCTCTCGGCGATGCCATTCAGGCGTACCTCGATGCCGGCGGCGTTCTTCCGCTAGGCCTCGGCGTGCTGGGGCTGCTGACGCCCGATGAGCTCGCCGCTGCCCTCGCCGAACTGGCCGGCGAAACCTCGACCGGCGGGCAATACACCACGGGCGAAGCGATGGACAGTTTCCTCGAGCAGCTGAGCGGGCACCACTCGCCCGGCGACGTTTCGCCGGCCGAAGAAGCTCCCGGCCAAGGCACCGTGAGCGTCATGGGCTATGCCGATGCATCGCCGGTTCCGGGAGCGGGAGCGTTCCAGGACTTTGATGCCGGGCGCGCTGCCACGGTTCCCCATTGGCATCTGTGGAGCGCCGGCTATGGCAACTATTCCATCGCCAACGGCGACGCGGATGCCGGAACAGCAGAGCGCACGTCGGCGGCCTATGGTTTGACCTTCGGGCTCGAGCGCGTGGTTACCTCTGACGTGCTTTTCGGCTTTGCCATCTCAGGCGGCGGGACAAACTTCAACCTCGACAACAGCCTCGGTAGCGGCCACAGCGCCATGACGCAGGCGGCAGCCTATGGCCGTGTCGACTCCGACCGTGCTTATGTCTCGGCCGCAACGGCCTATGCCCTGCATGACATGCACAGCAACCGCACGGTCACCCTGCTGGGAACGGATGAGTTTGCCGCCCAGTTCTGGACGCAGGACGTCGCCCGGACAGATCGAAGCGGGCTATCATCTGGGCTGGCTGACGCCCTACGCTGCCGCCCGCGTGCAGTATATCGCAACGCCCGGTTACAGCGAGACCGCGACCAGCGGCACCTCGACCTACGCCCTCGACTATGCAGCGCACGCCGTGCTGACGGCGCGCACCGAGATCGGCGCACGGGCCGAATGGACGAGCGAGTTCGACAGCGCCACGTTGCGGCTCCATGCCAAGGCGGCCTGGGCCCACACGTTTGCCACCGACCGGTCGATCACGGCCAACCTCCAGTCGCTCCCTGGAGCGACGTTCCAGATCCAGGGGGCCAATCCGGCCGCCGACGCGTTCTTGATCGGTCTCGGCACCGATCTCGAGCTGCAGACTGGTCTAGTGATCGGTGTTTCGCTCGACAGCAGCCTCAGCGGTTCTGCCCAGTCGTATTCGGGCAACGCGCATCTGGGCTATCGCTGGTAGGGCGGTCGCTAAAATTGTACGGAAACTTCGGCTACTTACCTAGGCGGCCACGGCGCAGTCTCAGCGCCATGAACAAGATCGAGATGACCGCCGCCGCCGTTCTGGCCCTGATCGTCACGCCAGGTGCCGTCAGTTCGGCGTCCGCTGCCGCCGAGGAGGTGAGCGCGACGTTTGCCGTGCCAGCCGGGACCGTCGTCATCGATACCAGCGAGCGACGCCTTTACCTGGTCGAGCGCGGCGGTCGTGCGCTGCGCTATACGGTGGGCGTCGGCCGTGCGGGTCGGGAATGGCGGGGCCAGTCGTCGATCGCCGCGAAATTCCTCGAACCCAACTGGGTGCCGCCCACGGCGATCCGCGCCGACTCGCCCAACCTGCCGGCGGTGATCGCCGGCGGCTCGCCCGCCAACCCTATGGGCGCCGCGGCCATGACCCTCGCCGGCACCGACTACGCCATCCACGGCACCAATGCTCCCGGTTCGATCGGAGGCTTTGTGTCCTACGGCTGCATCCGCATGTTCAATGCGGACATCGCCGATCTTTACAGCCGTGTACGGGTCGGCACCCCGGTCATCGTCCGGCCGTGAGCGGTTACACCGTCTCGGGCCGCTAGAGGCTCCAGGGCGGCGCGAAGGAGGGACCGGCGCCGATCACTGCCCGCCCGCCGGCCGGCAATGCCACGATCGCCTCGAACGGCACATCGCCCACACATTCGAGCTGGAAGTCGGCAAAGGCCGGCGCGGCGAAGGCGTCGCCGGGCTTGAGCGAATGGGCTTCGCCGCCGATGCGCACCACCCCTTCGCCAGCGACGGCTAGGATGATCTCCTCGCGCGTCATGTGGTGGACGACGCCGTCGCTGTGCGGCGCAACGAAAGCGCGCCAGAGCGCGGTTTCGCGGGTGCCGCGGCTCGGTGCGGCGATGGGCGTGAAGGTGACGCCGGGCATGGTGAAGCTCTTGGGCGTGCTGTTGTCGATCAGGGGCATTTTGCTGTGTCCTTTCGGTCCGTCCGCCTTGCGTGTCCGCAAGCGCAGGTTCATTGTCAATACAACTTGACTACATGACCGGAGAGGATTGGTCAATGGCACTTGACGAAAAGCCGACCCTCATCGACCATGTGGGCTGGCGGCTGTGGCGGCTGGCGCGACAATGGAAGACCGAGTTCGACGGCAAGATGCGCGAGCGCGGCTATGTGTGGATCACCGAGGCGCGCGGCGCGGTGATCGGCCAGCTGCGGCCCGGGGGGCTGCCGCAATCGGCGCTGACGGCGGCGCTGGGGGTCAGCAAGCAGGCGGTGCAGCAGTT
>JANXSI010000316.1 GCA_025352765.1 Devosia sp.
ATCATGGCGCCGCCGATAAAGCCCTGCAGGGCGCGGTAGATGATCATCTGGTCGATGCCGGTGGCCGTGGCGCAGAGCGCACTGGCGGCGGTGAACCCGGCGGCAGCCAGCGTGAACAGCACGCGCGTCGACAGGATACGCGCCAGCATGCCCGAGAGGGGGATCATGATGACTTCGGCGATCAGGTACGAGGTCTGCACCCAGCCGATTTCGTCCGAGCCGGCGCTGAGACCTGCCTGGATCTCGCTCAGCGACGACGACACCACCTGGATGTCGAGGATCGCCATGAACATGCCGACGACCATGAAGAAGAACGCAATGACGCTCCGCAGCGGCAGCGCCTTCTCGGCGGCCTTCTGCATCGGCATTCCACTCATCACTGCTGCATCGGACATCTTTGTCTCCTCTTCACCTCTCCCCTCGGGAGAGAGGTCGGCGCGAAGCGTCGGGTGAGGGGGCCCTGCCCCCTACCCGTCCATCAACCTCAGCCCTGAGGTGCCGTCCGCGTGTCGGCCTCGACCGAAACGCTGAGCCCCGCCTGCAAGCGGCCGCTCGCCAGCACGTCGGCCGGCAGCTTGATGCGCACCGGCACCCGCTGCACGACCTTGGTGAAGTTGCCCGTCGCGTTCTCGGCCGGCAGCAGCGAGAACACCGAACCCGAAGCGGGCGCGATCGACTCGATTACGCCCTTGATCGGATCGGCGTCGAAGGCGTCGACCTTGATGGTCACGGTTTCGCCCGGCACCAGATGCGCCAGCTGCGTTTCCTTGAAGTTGGCATCGACGTAAAGCTCATTGGTCGGCACCAGCGCCGCGAGCCGCTCGCCGGCCGACACCAGGTCGCCGGTCTGCACGGCCAGATTGCCCACTACCCCGTTATAGGGGGCGCGGAGCACAGTGAAGCTCAGATCGCGCTCGGCCTTGTCGCGGGCGAGCTCCAGCGACTTGAGCGCGCTTTCGGCTTCGGCGCGCTGCCCCTGCAGCACTGCGATGTTGGCGTTCGCCGAGGCGATCTGCGCGTCACCGGCGACGACCTGGGCGTTCGCCTGGTCGAGCGCCGCATTGGCGGCATCGAGGCTCGCCTGCGATCCGTTGGCCGAGGCGACCAGCGACGCCGCGCGCTGCTGCGTCAGTCCGACATTTTTCTGCGCCGCCACCAGTGACAGCTTGTTGGCATTGGCCTGCGCCAGCGCCGCCTGCGCCCCGACGATCTGCGCGTCGATCCGCTTCAGCGTCAGGTTCTGCGTGTCGATCTGGGCCAGCGCCTGGTCGCGGGCGATCTCGTAGTCGCCGTCGTCGAGCGTGATCAGCGGGTCGCCCTGCTTGACCGTCTGGTTGGCGACGACGTTGACCTTGGCGACGTAGCCGGCAAGCTTGGAGGAAATCGTCGCGATGTCACCTTCGACATAAGCGTCGTCGGTCGACACCATGAACCGGCCGGTCGTGAAGTACTCGGTGCCGTACCAGGCGCTGGCGGCAAGCGCCACGAGCCCGACGCCGGCGAGGATCAACGGACGGCGCGAGCGCTTCTTGGCCACGGGCCTCGGAGCGGGAGCGGTATCGTTGGCCGGAGTGACCGGTGCAGCCGAAGGAGCGGCTTCGTCGCCAACCGGAATCGCGGCAGTATCGACCGGCTCAACCGGTTGCACCGGCAGACGGCGAACATTTTGGGTGGGGGACTGAGCCATCGTCTTGCTCCGGAGGACATTAATTGAACTGAACCGTTCGGTTTGATTGACATAGATCGAGCACTGCCCCATATCAAGTCAAATCGAACCGAGCAGTTCGATTTATTTGGAGTAGCAGCCATGCAGATTTCAGATGATCCGAAAGCCGAGGCCCGTCGCGGCCGCCGCGTCGCCGGACAGGATCCGGTCAAGCGGGCGCAGATTATCGACGGCGCAAAGCGGTGCTTTCTCTCGGTCGGCTTCGAAGCGGCCAGCATGAGCGACATCACTGTCGAAGCCGGTGTGTCGAAAGGCACGCTTTATGTCTACTTTGAAGACAAGTCCGATCTGTTCAAGGCGCTGATCGATCGCGAGAAATCGGCCGTCATGGCGGCCGCCAGGGAACGACTTGAGGCGGGCGGCACGACGCCCGAGGCCCTCGCCCGCTTCGGCACCTACGTCACCTCGCGGCTCACCTCGCAGGAAGTGATCCGGGCGCAGCGCATGGTGCTGGGCGTCGCCGAACGCATGCCCGATATCGCCACGCGCTTTTTCAGCGGCGACTCGTTTTCGGCGCACTACATTTTGAAGGACTTCCTCGACGCCCGCGTCGCCGCGGGCGAATTGGTCATCGAGGACACCGAGCTCGCCTCGCGCCAGTTTCTGGAGTTGTCGATGGCCTCGATCTTCAAGCGCCGGCTGTTCAACAACCTGCCCGATCCAGTGCCATTGGCTGAAATCGAGCGTGTCGTCGCCAGCGCCGTCGACATGTTCATGACCTACTACGGCAACAGGGACCGGATCAGCAGCTCTTGTACTTGAGCTGGTAGATCAGTGCCGCGCCGATATCCTGTGACCGGATGCTGGTGCTGGCGGTCTTGCCGCCCGAGGTCTTGACCAGGAGGCTCGAATTGACCCGCAGGTTGAGGCTCGCGCCGCACGCCGACCAGACGGTCCCGACCGACGCCGTCGAGAAGGTGAACTTGCCGCTCGAAGGTCCCGAAATCGTCTTGGTCGCCACCGGCCCCTTGCCGCCAGCGAAGAAGATCTCCGCCGAGAGCCGCGCGCTGGCGCCCGATGGCAGGCTGTTGCGCCCGGCATAGCTGACCCCGACGATCGCCACCGACTTGCCGGCCGGAACCGTCAGCGGGATCGACACACCGCACGACTTGCGATCGAAGCTGCGCCCGCCGCCCGCCGACGCCCGATAGGCGCTAAACTTGAGGCTCAGCACCGTGCCGCCACCGGTCAGCGAAGCCGAAGCCGTACCCGCCGGGCAGCCAGTCCCGCCGACGCCCAGCGTGCCGATCGCCGGTCCCGCTGCCAGCCCCGGTCCCGCCAGTGTCGCGGTCAGCGCCAGCGCCGCGATCATTCCCATCAAATCTCTAGAACCTGACATGCAAATCTCCTCCCACCTGCAGATGCGTGCCTGAATAATCGCCTGTGGTCCCGTGGACGAAGACGCCCACATTGGTCCCCTCAACGATATCATGGCCGGCGCGCAGGCCATATTCGACGAAGTTCTCGCTGCGGGCCGCCCCGGTGAACGAACCGGCAAAAGCGACATCGCTGGAAACTGTGTTCTCGGCTATCGTCCGCCCAACTGCACCCGAAACCGTCACCTCGAGTTGCGGCACCAGGCGCGTCGTCCATTCGGCGCCCAGCTTGACCGTATCGAAACTGCCGGTCTGCGCCGGCGAACTCGCGGCAAACAGATTGGAGCCGCTCAGCGTCTCGCTGTAGGCGCCCGTGCTGAGCCAGTCCTTGCCGAGGGTAGCCGCAAAGACGATGTCGTTGCTCGGATCGGGAGCGACGAGCACGCCACCCTTGAGATAACCGCCAAAGAAGCTGCCGCTGGCGGCGCCAGTGGCCGTCGCCATGCCGCCGTTGGTCGCGTATTGCCGGGTGAAACTGAGGCTGAGTGCCGGAGCCACGTGCAGCCCGACTTCGCCGAACGGCCGCAGCAACGCGTCGCCCGGGGTCACATAGCGGGCCGTTCCCGAGAAAACGAGGCCGCTGGTCTTGGCGCCGCCCGCCGTCTGGTCGACGAAGGCCGCGCCGCCGAGCAGGCTGAACCCGCTCCCCAGCGATTTGCGCCCCGTCACCCCGACGGTGGCCGAACCGACCCCGCCGACTCCGCCCAGCGAGTCGGTGCCCTCGAGCGTCTGCCCGGCACCGGCCAACAGATCGGCCGTGGCGTTGAGATGGGTGACGGCAGAGGTGCGATCGGCCGCAAGTTGGTCGGCTGACGCCTGGACAGCATCGCTGGTCGTTCGGACTTCGAGAAAGTCGATCGTCTCGAGAACGAACTCTCCATCGCCCGGCGAGTCGAGTAGCGCCAGCGTGGTCGATGCGTCGAACGCGGTGCCGTTACCGGCGAAATAGTCAGTGAAAAAATAGCCGTCGATCGGCTCATCTGGACCTGTCTGCAACGTGACACTTGCCGTGTGACCACCGGTGGTGACCACCATGTTTCCGGTGGCATCTGTGCTCAGCGCCCCGCGATAGTCGGCCTTGATGGCCGAAAATTCTCCCGGTGCAAGCCCATCGGAAGGAACAGATACTGTGCAGGTCACGGGTGTCTGGATGGGTGCCGCGATAAACGCGTCGAAGAAGACCGAGACGACGTTGGCATAAGGATCGGTGTGGTGATCACAATAAGCGGGCGCCGCCTGAGCCCCTATGGTTCCAAGCACTACAAATCCAACCGCCGCGATCGCCGAAAAACCCTTCACGCCGCAACTCCAGTCAAAGAAATTAGGGACGGCCCGAGGGCCGTCCCCGTCACGACTGGTTTAGCACTTCTTCCACTGCAAGGCGTAAACGATCGCGGCGCTCACGTCCTCGGAGTCGACCGTCGCCAGGGCCTGCTTGTTGGCCTTGGTCGAGACGCGGATCGAGGAGTTGGTACGCAGGTTGACGTCCGCACCGCACGCCGACCAGACGATCGACTGCGCGGTCAGCTGGTTGTGGATGGTGTAGTCCTCATCCAGCGGACCTTTGAAGGTCTTCTTGAAGGTCGGGCCCTTGGAGCCGGCAAAGAAGTACTCGACGTTGAAGTCGGTGCTGCCGCCGGTCGGCACGTTGTTGTAGCCGCGATAGTCGATGGCGAGCACCGAGATCGAAAGGCCCTGCGGCACGTGCACCGGAATGGCGACGTTGCAGCTCTTGCG
>JANXSI010000629.1 GCA_025352765.1 Devosia sp.
CCGACGGGCGCCGTCGAGGTGTTCATCGCGGCGCTCGAGGTGCTGGGCGAGTCCAAGGAACTGCCGCTGCCGGTGTTCGGCGAGCCCGACTATCCCGAGGATATTCGGCTGCGCTACCGCTTCCTCGATCTGCGGCGCGAGACGCTGCACGCCAACCTCGTCAAGCGCACCAAGATCATTTCGTCGATGCGCAGCCGGATGACCGATATCGGCTTTGCCGAATATTCGACGCCGATCCTGACCGCGTCGTCGCCCGAGGGCGCGCGCGACTTCCTGGTGCCGAGCCGGATCCATCCGGGCACCTTCTTTGCGCTGCCGCAGGCGCCGCAGCAGTACAAGCAGTTGCTGATGGTCGCCGGGTTCGACCGCTATTTCCAGATCGCTCCGTGCTTCCGCGACGAAGACCCGCGCGCCGACCGGCTGCCCGGCGAATTCTATCAGCTCGACCTCGAGATGAGCTTCGTCACCCAGGAAGAGATCTGGGACACCATGGAGCCGGTGCTGCGCGGGCTGTTCGAGCAGTTCGGCGACGGCAAGCCGGTGACGCAGAAGTTCCCGCGCATTCCGCATGCGGTGGCGCTCCGCAAGTACGGCTCCGACAAGCCGGACCTGCGCAACCCGATCGAGATGCAGGAGGTCACCGAGCACTTCCGCGGCTCTGGCTTTGGCGTGTTCGCCAACCAGATCGCCAGCGACGACCAGGTCGAGGTTTGGGCGATCCCGGCACCGACCGGTGGCAGCCGCGCCTTCTGCGACCGCATGAACGCCTGGGCGCAGAGCCAGGGCCAGCCGGGGCTGGGCTACATCTTCTTCAAGGAGGGGGCGGGTTCGGGACCGGTCGCCAAGAATATCGGTGAGGAGCGCACCGCAGCCATCCGCACCCAGCTCGGGCTGGCGGACGGCGATGCGGTGTTCTTTGTCCTCGGCCGGCCGGAAAAGATGTACCGCTTTGCCGGCGAGGCGCGCGTCAAGGCCGGGCTCGACCTGAACCTGACGCAGCTCGACAAGTTCGAGTTCTGCTGGATCGTCGACTTCCCATTCTACGAGTGGAACGAGGACGAAAAGCACCTCGACTTCGCGCACAACCCTTTCTCGATGCCCAAGGGGGGCCTAGACGCGCTGCAGAACCAGGATCCGCTGACCATCAAGGCGTTCCAGTACGACGCCGTCTGCAACGGCTTCGAACTGGCGTCCGGATCGATCCGGAACCAGGAGCCCGAGACGATGGTCGCGGCTTTCGAGAAGGTCGGACTCAGCCGGCAGGACGTCGAGGACCGCTTCGGCGGGCTCTATCGTGCTTTCCAGTACGGGGCACCGCCGCATGGCGGGATGGCGGCCGGTGTCGACCGCATCGTCATGCTGCTCTGCGGCGTGCAGAACCTGCGCGAGATCACGCTGTTCCCGATGAACCAGCAGGCCCAGGACCTGTTGATGGGAGCGCCGAGTCCGGCGTCCGCCAAGCAGTTGCGCGAGCTCAGCATCCGGCTCAACGTCCAGGACAAGTGAGCTTACGGGGCACGGTTAACGTTTGTTAACCATCCCTTAAGTCGCCGTTGATAACGCTTGATGTCTAAGGTGGAGTCGGGCGTTTCGGTGTGAGGTCCAGGTATTCCAACGTTCTGATGCTGATCGCGGCGATCCTGGCCTTCGTGCCGGTGATGGGCGTCCACTGGCTTCTCGATAACTACGTGCGCATGCGCGAGCACTCCGAACTCCAGCGCTCGCTCGATGCCATCACCGACAGGATCCAGGTCGGTGCCTACGACGCCATCGCCTCTCTGCGGACCATCGTGGCCGATAGCCCCTCGCTATGCACGCCGACCTTCATTGCTAACGTTCACAAGCAGATGGAGCAGAGCCTCTATCTCAAGCAGGTGCTCGTCGAGAACGCCGACGGCGTCCAGTACTGCGACGCCTTCGACGCCCCGGTGCAGTACACCCCGCTGTCGGAAAGCCTGTCCATTCCCGGGCACACCGAGACGATCGCTGTCGGCAAGCTCGGAACGCTCGATACGCCCGTGCTCAAGATCAGCCAGAGCTTCGGCGGCGCCAAGCTGGTGGCCGCGTTCGTGCCGATCGTCTCAAGCACGCCCGCAGGGCTGCTCAGCCGCTTCAAGCCGACCACCATGGTCAGGATTTCGCTGACCAACGGCACTCCGGTGATGGTCGGCGGCGACCCGGCGGCCTTCGACAACCGCAAGGACACCGAGTTTCTTGCCGCGCAGGACTTTGCCGGCGAACTCCCCATCCGCGTCGAAGCGGCCGTGCCGTTCGCCATGGTGCGCTCGGACTATTCGGACCTCGACGTCACCTTCACCATCGTCGCCTGCATCATGAGCGGTGCGTTCCTGGTGCTCGCCCTGCAGCACGTCCGGCGCTCGAAGCTGCCCGCCTTCGACCTCGAGCGCGCCATCTCGATGGGGGAGATCAAGCCGTACTACCAGCCGGTGATCAATCTCAAGACGGGCCAACTGGCCGGTTGCGAAGTGCTGTGCCGCTGGGAAAAGAAGAACGGCGAGCTGGTGATGCCGGGCGCCTTTATTGATTATGCCGAAATCACCGGGCTCGCCTTGCCCATGACGCTGACGCTCATGCAGCAGGTGCGCAACGATCTGGCCGACCTCTGCCTCGAGATGCCCGACATCAAGGTCTCGATCAATCTGTTTGCCGGTCACTTCCGCGACGCCACGATCGTCGAGGACGTCCAGGCAATTTTCGGCGGCTCGACGGTATCGTTCCGCCAGTTGGTCTTTGAGATCACCGAGCGCCATCCGGTGGGCAATTCGGCGATCGCCCACACGGTGATCTCGGGCCTGCATGCCCTCGGTTCGCGCCTCGCGATGGACGACGTCGGCACGGGGCACTCGAACCTCGCCTACATGCAGACGCTGGGCGTCGATGTCATCAAGATCGACCGGGTGTTCGTCGACATGATCAAGGTCGATACTCAGTCCGTGCCGGTCCTCGACGGCCTGATTTCGATGTGCCGGGACCTCGGCACCGAGATCATCGCCGAGGGCGTCGAGACCGAAGCGCAGGCGCTGTACCTGCGGGCCCATGGCGTCGTCATGGCGCAGGGCTTCCTGTTCGCTCCCGCGCTCAAGTCCACCGCGTTCAAGGATCTGGCGCGGGCGCTCAACGGTGCGGCAACGGCCAGTAAAGCGATGCCGCTGTCGATCGGCCAGGTCGTCGCCGCCTGACGGACTTCC
>JANXSI010000321.1 GCA_025352765.1 Devosia sp.
TGGATCGAGAGCGGATCGACCGACGGGAAGGTCTCGCCGGGGAAGGTCATGTCGACGGTGAACGACATGCCCGACTTGATGCTGCCGTCGGGGTTCGGCAGGGTCGCCTGCACCTGCAGCGTCCGGCTCGCCGGATCGATCTTGTTGTCGACGGCACTGACCACACCGGTGAAGGTTTTGCCGGGCCGCGCGCTGGAGGTGGCGGCGACTGCGGCGCCGACGGCAATCTGGCTGGAATAGCGTTCGGCAACCCAGAAGTTGACGAGGATCTGCGACGAGTCCTCGACCGTGGTGACGACGGTCTGGGCGTTGATCAGGTTCCCCGGGGTTACCTTGAGCAGGCCGACGGTGCCGGAGACGGGCGTCGTGATGGTGCGCTGATCGAGGTTCAGCTTGGCGTCGTTCAGGGCGATGCGCGCCTGATCGGCGGCGAGCTGTGCCGTCGCCAGCGCTGCGGCCGAGACGGAACTGGACTTGGCCAGCGTCTGCGTGCGCGCGAGTGTCGCATCGGCGTCCTCAGCGGCCAGCCGGGCGCGGTCATAGGCATTCTGCTGGGTACCGGAATCGAGCGTTGCGAGCCTCGCGCCAGCGGCGACCTTGTCACCCGGCTTGACGTCGACCGAGACCAGCGTGCCGCCGGAGGCGGAGCTGATGGTCACCGATTGGATGGCACTTCCTTCGCCGATGGCGGTCAGCGCATTGTTGATGGTGCCGGTCACGGCGGGCTGCGCCACGACGACCGCAGTCCGGTTGGCTCCGCGGCCACCTGGCGCCCCGCCAGCCCCCTGTCCGCCGCCCTGCCGCGGTGCACCGCCCGGTCCCGCCGCCGGCCCGGTGGCCGGAGCCGCCGGATCGGCACTGGCGGTCAGCATGGGCAGTTTCAAGCCGACGTTGGCGAGGAGCGAATTGGCGGTGCCGTTGACCAGCGCGGCAGCGCCCAGTGCGCCGACGATGACAACGAGCGATAGCGGCAGTTGCAGCCAGATCGGCGCTCCACGCCGCTGCACCTGCGCGGTGGCGGGCGCGCCCGTGGGGTCGGCCACAGGAGTGGCCCGCGTCACATCGATCTTGTCCTGTTCCACGTGTCCACCCGGTCCTGTCGCGGGATGAAAACTATTCGCATCCTAGCGATCGGACAAATGAAAGAACGGAAAGGTTCGGACACAGACGTTTACAGGCGGCGGTCGTTGCGGACCGCCGCGCGTGGTGTGGCCTCACAGACGCCAGGGTCAGTGGTGGGTTTCGTCGAACTCGTGCGGCTTGAAGTGATAGTCCGACGAGCAGAACTCACAGACCACTTCGATCTCGCCGTTGACCACCATCTCCTGCCGCTCCTCGGCGGAGAAATTGTCGCGCAGCATCGACTCGATGCGGTCGACCGAGCACGTGCAGCGCTCTTCGAGCGGCATGGGCTCGAACACCCGGACGCCGGTCTCGTGGAACAGCCGGAACAGCAGGCGCTCGGCCGAGACGTCCGGGTCCGCCAGCTCGTCATCGGCGATGGTGCCGACCAGCGAGCGGGTCTCGGCCCATTTGTCGCTCTCGGTGAATTCCTTGTCGGCGGTATCGGGATTGGCGAAATTGCCGTCGCCCGGCAGGTCCGGCATGGTCCGGATGCCGTGCGGCGGCAGATGCTGCACCAGCATGCCGCCGGCGCGCCAATGCGGGTTGCGCTCGCCCTTGACCGAAAGCTGGGCCACGGCGAGCCGCACCAGCGTCGGCACCTGCTCGGACTGTTGGAAATAGGTGTGCGCGACGTCTTCGAGCGAGCCGCCTTCGAGGGCAACGATGCCCTGATAGCGCTCCATGTGGACGCCCTGGTCGACGGTCATGGCTAGATGGCCCTTGCCGAGCAGTTGGCCTGGGCGGGACTCGCCGCTCTCGATCGCCCGCTGTACGGCATCGGCGTCGAAGCGCGCGTAGCCGCGCAGACCATCGGGGGCATCGAGATCGACGACCAGAAGATTGACCGGTCCATCGGTCTGCGTCTGCAGGATGAACTTGCCCTCGAACTTCAGGGACGAGCCGATCAGCGCGGCCAGAACCACCGCCTCGCCGAGGAGGCGCGCGACGGGAGCCGGGTAGTTGTGGCGTGTGAGGATCGCGTCGAGCGCCTCGGACAGGCGCACAACGCGGCCGCGGCCGTCGAGCGTTTCAAGCGTGAACGGAACCACCACGTCGTCGCCGGATTCCGGACGATCGAGACCATAGGTATCAAGCTGCAACTCAGGCATGCATCAGACCGTTTCGATCCCGAAACACCAGCACAGGATCGCCTTTTGTGCGTGAAGGCGGTTTTCGGCTTCATCGAAAACCACAGATTGCGGCCCGTCTATGACCTCGTCGGTCACTTCGTCACCGCGATGAGCCGGCAGACAGTGCATGAACAATGC
>JANXSI010000650.1 GCA_025352765.1 Devosia sp.
GGCGCCGAAGCCGAAACCGCTCATCGGCGACGGGCCGGGCTGCTGCGGCGGCGAATAGCCGAAGCTCGAGCCGCTGCCGAACCCCTGGCCGGGGCTCGCGGCCTGCGGGCCGAAGCGCCGGAACAGCCAGCGGACGACAAAGAAGATCAGCGCGCCCTGGATCAGCAGGCTGAACAGCCCGCCGATGCCACCGAAGCCGCCGCCGAACATCATGCCGAACAGGCCCGAGAACAGCAGGCCGCCCAGCAGCCAACCGCCCATGCCGCCGAACAGGCCGCGGCTCGGGGTGTTGAAGCCCTGCTGGCCGGCCGTCGAGGGCGTGTTCATCGAGCGCTGCACCGGCCCGGTGACGCCCGGGACCGTCTGCGTCGACGGGATCGACTGGTAGGTGCGCGTGCCGCGGCTGCCGAAACTGCCGCCGGAGCGGGCCTCAGCCAGATCCACCGCCGCAAGGCTGAACACCGTCATCAGGACGGCGAAGAGGGCATAAAGACGAAACCGGCGTGAACGGAACATTGTAGTCCCCATTGAGAACGATGCGCTCTATATGGGGACGACTGGCCCCAGTTTTAGACCTGCAAAGAACGCCCTGTCCGATTTCGCTGAGGAGCCCACTCATGAGTGAAGCCCCGCTTTGGGATTTCGTAGCGACCCTGCACTTGGTGCCCACTGTCCAGGGCGGCCTTTCGACACCGCTCGTTGCAGGCGGCGGCCGGTATCGCCCGTTGTTTGCGCTCGAAGGCCAGAGCGAACGGACAACCTGCTTCGTGGACGTCATCGAGGACAGACAAGCCTCGCCCCCGGCGAACGGGGCCGCATAACGGGCCGCCTGCTCATGCCTGAGTTGTTTGGCCCCCACCTTCGTGAGGGTGCAGCATTCTTGCTGACCGAGGGGGCTAGGATCGTCGGTCGCGGCACGATTGAAGTGGTGGGGAGGCGCGTTCGTCCGGCATAGCAGCCTCGACGCGGCTGTCTTTTGTGATTACCTCCGGTCCATGGCCGAGCCCTTCCTCAACGTCCAGCACTCCGTGACCGGCCGCACCTGGGTGGACCGGCTGGACGACGCCGGGACGCGCACCGCGCAGGCGATCGCGCAGCGCAGCGGCATGAGCGAGATCCTCGCGCGCATCCTCGCCGGGCGCGGGGTGACCATCGAGGGGGCGGAGGAGTATCTGACGCCGTCCATCCGCGGCATGATGCCAGATCCCTCGACGCTCGCCGACATGGACAAGCTCGCCGCCAGGCTGGTCAGGGCCATTACCGACAATGAGCACGTGGCGCTCTTCGGCGACTACGACGTCGACGGCGCCTCGGCCTGCGCGCTGATGGCCCGCTACCTCATGCATTTCGGCCTGGCACCGGAAGTCTACATCCCCGACCGCATCTTCGAGGGCTATGGCCCCAACATCGCCGCCATCGACAAGCTGATCGACGGCGGCGCGAGCCTCCTCGTCACCCTCGACTGCGGTACCACCAGCGACGCGCCGATCGCCCACGCTCGCGGCCGCGGCGTCGATGTGCTGGTGATCGACCACCATTTGTCGGATCACGACCTGCCGGCGGCCAATGCGCTGGTGAACCCCAACCGGCCCGACGACATCTCGGGGCTCGGCTATCTCTGCGCCGCCGGCGTCACCTTCATGGTGCTGGTCGCCGTCAACCGCCTGCTGCGCGCCCGTGGCGACGGCGGCCAGCCCGACCTCATGCAATTGCTCGACATCGTCGCGCTGGCGACCGTCTGCGACGTCGTTCCACTGGTCGGGCTCAATCGCGCCTTCGTCGTCCGCGGGCTCGAAGTCGCGCGGCGGCAGACCAATCGCGGCATCGGCGCGCTGGCGCTCGCAGCCCGCGTCACCGGTCCGCTCAATCCCTATCATCTGGGCTTTCTGATCGGCCCGCGCATCAATGCCGGCGGCCGCATCGGAGACGCGGCGCTCGGCACGCGGCTCTTGACCCTCGACGACGAGCACGAGGCGCTGGTCATTGCCGCAAAACTCAACGAGCTCAATGCCGAGCGCCAGCGCATCGAGCTCGAAATGGTCGAGGAAGCGACCCGCGTCGCCGAAGCCGAGATCGGCAATGGGGAAGGGCCGCCTGTCCTCGTGCTGGCCTCGGCCAACTGGCACGCCGGCATCGTCGGCCTGATCGCCGCCCGGCTGCGCGAGCGCTTCGAGCGTCCGGCCTTTGCCATTGCGCTCCAGCCCGACGGCACCGGCACCGGCTCCGGCCGGTCGATGCCGGGGGTCGATCTCGGGCACGCGGTGATCGCGGCGGTCGATGCCGGCATCATCGCCAAGGGCGGCGGCCACGCGATGGCCGCGGGCGTCACCGTCCGGCCCGGCCAGATGGGACCGTTCCGCGCCCATATGAGCGAGGCGCTGAGCAGGCAGGTCGGCGTCGCTCGGGCGCTGACGGCGCTCGAGATCGACGCGGCGATCACGGCACGCGGCGCCAACGTCGCCTTCGTCGAGGATGTCGAGCGGGCAGGGCCGTTCGGCTCGGGCAACCCGCAACCGGTCTTTGCGTTTCCGGCGCACAAGGCAAAATTCGCCGAAATCGTCGGCGCCGGCGGCCATGTGCGCTTCACCTTGACCTCGGACGACGGGGCGCGGATCAAGGCCATCGCGTTCCGGGCGGGGACCACGGCACTCGGCGAAACCCTGCTGCGCGCCGGCAACGACCAGCGGCTGCACATCGCCGGAACGCTCAATCTCGACCACTACCAGGGCCGCGCCGAGGTCCAGTTGCGGGTCACCGACGTCGCCGAAATCCCGGGTTAGGTCAGGTTGCGCTTGCATATCCGATTGGCGCAGCTAAATAATCGGTTAATGGCGATGGAAGGGAACCACCGTCCGCCGCCGGTCGTATGACGAACATGGCTGATGCCCGGGCGCCTGCGGCCCGAATTATAGGTATATTGCGTATGGACAAGTTTGTGGGGCGCCTCAATGAGAACGGTCCGACGCTCTGGGACCATCTGAGTTCGCGGATTGCCGAGTTTTTCGGCGAGCGCCTGATCGGGCGCCCGAAAGTCGGCTCCGTCACCATCACCTTCCCCAATGGCAGCACGCGCACCTTCGGCAAGCCGGGCACCGGCGAGCACCCGCGGCTGGTCGTCCACAATTTCTCGATGATCCCCGAAACGCTGCGCCGCGGCACGGTGGGCTTTGCCAACGCCTACATGCGCGGCGACGTCGAGGTCGAGGATCTGACCTCGCTGTTCCGCTATTTCCTGCAGAACCGCCAGGAGTTCCAGCCCAAGGGGCAGGGCTGGTTCGGCCGCGCCACGCAGGACATCGCCTACCACATGTCGCGCGCCAACACGGTCGATGGCAGCAAGGAGAACATCTCCGAGCACTACGACCTCGGCAATGATTTCTACGCCGAGTGGCTCGACCCCTCGATGACCTATTCGTCGGCCCTGTTCGAGTCCGAAACGCAGTCGCTCGAGGACGCCCAGCACGCAAAGTACCAAAAGGTTGCCGACATGGCCGGGGTGAAGCCCGGCGACAGCGTGCTCGAAATCGGCTGCGGCTGGGGCGGCTTTGCCGAAACCATCGCCAAGGACTATGGCGCGACGCTTTACGGCATCACGCTCAGCGCCGAGCAGCTCAAATTCGGGCAGGATCGCCTCGCCCGACAGGGTCTCGACAACCTCGCGACACTCCACTTCGAGGATTACCGCCATACCGAGGGCCAGTTCGACCACATCGGCTCGATCGAGATGATCGAGGCGGTCGGTCTCGAGAACTGGCCGAGCTATTTCCAGACCGTGCACGACCGGCTGAAGCCGGGCGGCACCGCCGCCATCCAGGCCATCACCATCGACGAGTCCGACTTCGAGGGCTACGTGTCGACCCCTGATTTCATCCAGCGCTACATCTTCCCCGGCGGCATGCTGATGACCAAGACCGCCATGGCCGAGCAGGGCAAGCGCGTCGGCCTGATGCTCGAAAACGTTGAGCACTTCCGCCTGAGCTACGCCAAAACCCTGAAACTCTGGCGCGAACGCTTCCTCGAGCGCTGGAGCGTTATCCAGAAGCTCGGCTTCGACGAACGCTTCCGCCGCAAGTGGGTGTACTATCTCAGCTACTGCGAAGCCGGCTTCATGGAAGGCTCGATCGACGTCGGCATCTACCAGTACCGGAAACCCTCAGAAGCCGCTTCGGCGTAGCCACCACGTCGCCTCTCCCGACCGGGGAGAGGGTGGCCGCAGCGGCCGGTTGAGGGAGTCCCCTAAAGCTGCACCGCCACCAGCACCGCGCCGACCCCAATCAGCGCCACGCCCACCCAGTTGAGCGCCGAGAGCTTCTCGCCGAGAAAAATCGTGGCGATGATCGCCACCAGCACCACGCTCAGCTTGTCGATCGGCGCCACTTGCGCCGCGTTGCCGATCTTCAGCGCGCGGAAGTAGCAGATCCAGCTGAGCCCCGTCGCCAGCCCTGAAAGCACGAGGAAGATCCAGGTCTTGCTCGGGACCGTCGAGGGCGCCTGCCAGTGATTGGTGATCAGCACCATAGCCCCCGCCGCGACGAGGATCACGATGGTGCGGATGAAGGTCGCGAAGTCCGAATTGACGTTCTCGATGCCGATTTTGGCAAGGATCGCCGTCAGCGCCGCGAACACCGCGCTGAGCAGTGCCCAGAGCTGCCAGCTCGCGAGCGGGTTCATGCCGGAACTCCGATCCGCCCGCCCATGACTCAGCTCCGTGTCAGTGTCTCCCGATAGAACGCCAGAAACGCCGCGCTGTCGACGCCGACGCAGACATTGACCGAGGGCCGGCCGTTCCAGTCCGCCGCGTGGTCGAACTTCTTTTCCGGCCTCAAGATCGTCTGGCCGTGCGCGATGCCGCCCGAAATCACCCGCACAGGCCCACGCTCGACGGTGAAGAATTCCGGATGCAGCGCGTACGCCACCGCACTCGAATCGTGCACCGGCAGCCCGTCGCTGGTCTGCCCGGTCGAGGTATAGAAGTTGGCGTAGAAATCGGTGATCGCCGCAACGAACTTTCCGTCCTCGCCGGCGTCCCGCGCAAGCGCCTCGACATAGGCGGCGGTCATGATCGACTGCATGGTGACATCGAGCCCGACGATCGTCGTCGGCCATCTTGCCCCGAACACGATGTCGGCGGCCGCCGGATCGCCGATGATGTTGGCTTCCGCCACCGGCGTGACATTGCCGGTGTGCCCGTTGCGCCCGAACGCCCCGCCCATCACCACCAGCGCCTTCACCAGCGCGTCTATCTGCGGGTCGAGTTTCAGTGCCAGCGCCAGATTGGTCATCCGCCCGACCGCGATGATCGTTACCTGGCCCGGATTGGCCCGCACCAGGTCGACGATCAGTTGCGCCGCCGGCCGCGGATCGGCGACCGCCGTGATCGGCGGCAGCGCGATATTGCCCAGCCCGTTGTCGCCGTGGACGAACGCCGGCGGCTCGCTCGCGTCGCCCACCAGCGGTCCCGCCGCGCCCCGCGCCACCGGCGCCGCAAAGCCGAACCGCTGCTTCAGGAACAGCGCATTGCGCGTCGTCGTGTCGATCGAGCCATTGCCGAAGCAGCTGGTGACGCCGATCAGCTCGACGTCCGGATGCCGCGCCAGAAGCAGCAGCGCCATCGCGTCGTCGACCCCGGGATCGGTGTCGAAAATAACCTTGAGCCTGGCCATCAGAGCTGTTTCACCACGACCGTCTCGGCCTTGTCCCAGGCGACGCTATTGGTCAGCGGCAGCCCGAACTGGCTCTCGGCAATCTCGAACACGTCGCCCGGCTCGGTCTTGATGCCGTCGGCAAAGCTCAGCGTCGCGGTGCCGAACATATGGACGTGGATGTCGCCCGGCTGCCGGAACAGCGCGTACTTGAAGTGGTGGTGCTCAAGATTGGCAATGGTGTGGCTCATGTTGTCCTCGCCGGAGAGGAACGGCTTTTCCCAGATCACCTTGCCGTCGCGCACGATCTTCGAGGTGCCGCGGATATCGTGCGGCAACTCGCCCAGCCGGAGTTCCGGCCCGTACGAGCACCAGCGCAGCTTCGAGTGCGCCAGGTACAAATAATTGACCCGCTCGGTCACGTGGTCCGAAAATTCGTTGCCGAGCGCAAAGCCCAGCCGGAACGGCGTGCCGTCCGCGCCGATCAGATAGATGCCGGCGATCTCGGGCTCTTCGCCCGCGTCCTTGGCGAAGGCCGGGGAGGGGATCGGCTTGCCGGGAGCCGCGACGATCGTGCCATTGCCCTTG
>JANXSI010000240.1 GCA_025352765.1 Devosia sp.
GCCGATCCGCTCCGAGCCCAAGAAGGGCCAGATGATGAAGGTCAAGGTCGCGACCCACGTCACGGGCACCCTGCAGTTCGTCTCGGGCGCGCTGATCACGGTGACCCTGAGCTTCGACGTGCCGCAGCACCGGCATCTGCCATTCGAGATCTACGGCACCCAAGGTTCGATGCTGGTGCCCGATCCCAACTGGTTCGGCGGCGAGGTCAAGATCGCCAAGCCCCGCGCCGAGACCTGGGAGGACGTGCCGGTCACGCTCCCCTACGCGGACGCCAACTACCGCTCGCTGGGCGTCGCCGACATGGCCCACGCCGTTCTTTCCGACCGGCCGCACCGGGCGAGCGGCGAACTGGCGCTGCATGTGCTCGAGGTGATGGAAGCGTTCGACGTCGCGAGCAAATCGGGCGAGATCGTCAAGATCAAGACCAAGGTCGAGCGACCGGCGCCGCTCAAGCAGTCGCTGAAGCGCGGCAAGATCGCCTGATCAGGCGACCACGCGCCGGCGCTTCGGCAAGAGGCGCCACCAGATCGTCATCCCGCTGATCAAGGCCAGCGGGATGGCGATGGCGGCCGGGGTCCAGCCGGCTGCCGCGCCGAACAGCACGTCGTGCATCCGCCGGCCGGGCAACAGGGTGAAGGCGCCGGTCAGGAACAGCGCGCCGAAATACAGGCTCACCATCGCGGCGCGGTGACCTTGGACGCGCCCTGGCGGATTCGCCACAGTCCCAGGGCGATGGCGCCATAGGTCACGACGACGAAGATGTGGATGGGCGAGAACGGCCCGATCATCCGGATTTCGTTGATGAACAAAGCGCTGGTCGCCACCACCAGCATCAGCAGGACGAACAGCCGGCCCATCGCCTTGTGCAGCGGTGTCCCCTTGCGGCGGAACAGCACAAGCGCACCGAGCAGCATCGCGGCGATGGCGGCGGTGGCATGGATCTGGATGGCGAGCGGGGCCACCAGCAACGGGGTGAGAGACATGTCAATTTCCTTGGGGGGTTGTTGTGAGGCGCCTTCCGCATTGTTCGTCGCTCGCCGGCGGGCGCGCGACGGGGGTCACGCCGCCAGCGGGGGCGAATTGTAGTAGGCTCGCAGGCGCGCCGCGGTGCGGGCAAGGAACAGTGCCGCCAGCAGCGCTGACACGAACGCCGTCAGCAGGTGCCAGGTCCCCGTCGCGGCGAGTGTCGGGTTGACCGCGGCGATCACGTTGATGGCGTAGCGCCAGACGAACACCACCAGTACCAGCAGCAGCGACAGCCATTCGCCGCGCAGCCAGACCCGGCCGTCGGCCAGCCGGCGGGTGGCACCCTCGCGCTCCAGCAGCCAGCCGGCGCTGCCGCCGATGACGAGGCCGACGACGATCGCCGGAACGGCCGCAAGACCGGCGCTGACGAGGCCGCTGAGCGCGAGCAGCGCCATAACGCCGGGCAGCAGCAGCAGGCGGGTGAGGCCCGTGCTGCGGTCGCGCGTTCCGGCAAGGCCTAGAATGACCACAAGGGCAAGAACCGCCCAGACCCAGATGGGCGTGTGGCTGACAACCGGAATGACGTAATCCATGGGGAGAGCTCCTGATGCTGGCCCGCCGGGCTCGGCGCGGCTTGTGCCGGCCAAATGGCTCGCCTAAGGGAGGGCGGCAACGCGAACTTCGCAGGACGGAGCAGGACTTCGTGGACGGCAGCCCGCTGCAATTGGCGCTTCGTGAAATGCGCGGCGTGCTCGCCTCGCCCTTTGCGCTGGGCGGAATGGCACTGGCCATCGTCGTGCTCGGGCTCTCGGGTCCGTTCGGCACGTTCGAGAGTTTCAACCTCGCCGAACGGCTCGCCTATTGGGGCGCGATGGTGGTCCCTTGCTATCTCGCCGGTCAGGGCAGCGTGACGCTGCTGCTTGAGAGTCTGAAGCGGCCCGTTCCGGCGCGCTGGCCGCGCGTGCTGATCGCGTCGGTCATTTCCTCCTTGCCGCTGACGCTGATCGTCAGCCTCGTCGACTCGATCGCCTACCGCCACCTGGCCCTCGAAAACCTGCTCTCGCTGTGGTTCTACGTGGCCGTGGTGACGCTGGTGATCGTCGTGGCGCTGAGCGTCAGCACCAAGCGGATGCGCCGCCTGGCGGCCGCCGGGCCGGCCGGCCTTGCGCCGCAACCGGCGGTGACACCGGCGCCTGTCGCACCAGACCGCTCTCTGCCGCCGATCCTCCAGCGTGTGCCGCTGCCGCAGCGCGGCAAGCTGCTCGCGCTCACGGTCGAGGATCGCTACGTCGACATTGTCACCGATCGCGGCAAGACGCTGGTGCTGATGCGGCTCGCCGACGCGATCCGCGAAACCGCGGGCGTCGACGGCCTCCAGATCCACCGCTCGCACTGGGTCGCCCGCGACGCAGTCGCGCGCAGCCACCGTGCCGACGGCAAACTCAGCCTCGAGCTAAGCAATGGCCTCAAACTCCCGGTCAGCCGGGGGTTTCTGCCGCAGGTGACGGCCGCGGGGCTTGGCTGACACCCGCAACAGGGCGTCGCAAGCGGCCGGATCTGCCCGTTTCGGTTGGTGCGTTTCCGCCACTAACAGTGCGCAAACACCGCACCGGGGCTTGCAACTTTGTCGGAAGCTCGATTGAAATGCGGCGGAATATTCGGGGGAATGCCATGCTTTTGCGACGTTTGACACTGGTCCTGCTCGGATCGATCAGCGCCTATGCGTTTGCGGCGTCCGCCCAGGCGGCAGACCTGATCCTCGACCCGACGCCGATCGTCGACCAGGGCGATGCGATGCTGCCGGC
>JANXSI010000658.1 GCA_025352765.1 Devosia sp.
GTGCGGCGCGCTTGCCGGCATGGTGGCTGTCAACAATGTCGGCGGCGTGCAGGGCCGGCTGATCCTCAATTTCGTCAATGGCGCGGGCTTCGTCGGCGTCGCGGTCGCCTTCATGGGCAAGGGCCATCCGGTGGGCGTTGCCCTTTCGGCGCTGCTGTTCGGCGCGCTTTACCAGGGCGGCCAGGAACTTGCGTTCTCGATGCCCGGCATCACCCGCGAAATGATCGTCACCATCCAGGCGCTGGTGATCCTGTTTACCGGCGCCATGGGCGACATGCTCCGCATTCCCCTCGCCCGGCTCTTCTCGCTCGGGCGAAAACCCGAGGCCGGAGGTCACGGCTGATGGCGCAATGGTTCATCGATCTCAACCTGGTCCTCGATTCGACCGTGCGGCTCGCCGTGCCGGTACTGCTGGCGTGCCTCGCCGGCCTCTATTCGGAGCGTGCCGGCATCGTCGACATCGGGCTCGAGGGAAAGCTCCTGGCCTCGGCGTTCGGCGCAGCGGCGGCCTCGGCGGTGTTCGGCTCGGCGTGGATCGGGCTGGGTGTCGGCGTCCTCGTCGCCCTTGGGTTTTCAGCCATTCACGGCATCGCCTCGATCAACCTCAAGGGCAACCAGACGATCTCGGGCGTCGCCCTCAACTTCCTCGCCGCGGGGCTCACCACCTTCCTTGGCCAGAGCTGGTTCCATCGCGGCGGCTATACCCCGCAACTGACCGGTGACCAGCGCTTCAACCCCATCACCCTGCCGTTCGCCGACCAGATCAAGGGCGTGCCCTATATCGGTGAGGTCTACTGGGAACTGATCTCGGGCCACAACATCATCACCTATTTCGCCTTCCTCGCGGTACCGGTGACGGCATGGGTGCTATTTAGAACGCGGTTCGGATTGCGGCTGCGCGCCGTCGGCGAGAACCCCAAGGCGATCGACACCGCCGGCATCTCTGTAACCCGCCTCCGCTACTCGGCGCTGGTGATCACCGCCGTCCTCGTCGGCATCGGCGGTACCTATCTTTCGGTGGCGCAGTCCGCGGGCTTCAACAACAACATGTCGAACGGCCGCGGCTACATTGCGCTCGCCGCGCTGATCTTCGCCAAGTGGCGTCCGGGTCCGGCGCTGCTTGTCTGCTTGCTGTTCGGCTTCCTCGACGCCCTTTCGTTCCGCCTGCAGGGGGTGAAATTCCCGCTAATCGGCGAGGTGCCGGTGCAGGCTATCCAGGTGACGCCCTATATCCTCACCATCATTCTGCTGGCCGGCTTCATCGGCCGGGCGGTCGCGCCGAAGGCCTCGGGCGTTCCCTACACCAAGGAGCGCTAGATGGCGGTCACCGACGCAGAGCTGTTCGCTGCGGCCGAGGCAGTGCGCGCCAAGGCCTACGCGCCCTATTCGCGGTTCTCGGTTGGCGCGGCGATCCTCGCCGACGACGGCAAGATCTATGTCGGCTGCAACATCGAAAATGCCGCCTATCCGGTGGGCAATTGCGCCGAACCCTCGGCCATCGCCGCGATGATCGCCGGCGGGGCCAAGCGCATCAAGCGCATCTATGTGACGGGGCCGGGCTCGTCGCCCGTGACGCCCTGTGGCGGATGCCGACAGCGCATCCGCGAATTCGCCGACCAGGACGTGGTGGTGATCTCGCATGGCATCGACGGCGCGCCGCTCGTCCAGACTATCGCGCAATTGCTGCCTTACAGCTTCGGGCCGGAATACCTGCCCAAATGATCACCCGCTCAGGTGCAACAGAAAATTCGGGGAACCGGCGGCGGGGCATGGCGTTCTGTGAACCAAAGCCGGCGACCTTGCCCTCAGGTCAATGGCCAACGAGACAGCCGCCCGCCTCGACATAGGTTGAAGGGGGGCGTCTGTCTTTGGTAGTCTGCCCCAACATCGCGCAGACGCAGGTTTGGCACGAGCCGTCGAAGCGGCCGTGCGAACGCCGCCGATCAGGCGGCGATTGGAGGAGCAATGAGCCTCAGGATCGTGGATAACCCGGCGTCGTCCCCGCCACAGAAGCTGGCTGCGGCCAAGCCGGCAGTGCCGGCGCGCAATCCCGGCTTTGCGCTCGATCTCGATTGGGTCGGCCGCATCCGCATGAACCGCTCGGCACTCGAGCGCCGCGCCGGCAGCATCGGCGCCCGCCGCACCGTCAAGAAAGACTGGCAAGCCGCCTGGCTGTTGCGTGCCATCACGCTGATGGATCTGACCACCCTCAATTCCGACGACACTCCCGGACGCGTCGAGCGGCTCTGCGCCAAGGCGCGGCACCCGGTCCGGCAGGATATTCTCGAGGGCCTCGGGGTCGCCGAGCTGAAGATCCAGCCAGCGGCAGTGTGCGTCTATCATGCGTTCGTCTCGACCGCCGTGGGCGCCCTCGAGGGCACCGGCATTCCGGTCGCCGCTGTGTCAACCGCGTTCCCGCATGGACTCGCGCCGCTCGACACGAAGTTGCGCGAGATCGAGGAATCGGTCGCCGCGGGGGCCAAGGAAATCGACATCGTCATCGAGCGCCAGATGGTGCTCAACGGCGACTGGCAGGCGCTCTACGACCAGATCAGGGCCTTCCGCGCCGCCTGCGGCGACGCCCACATCAAGACCATTCTCGGCACCGGCGAACTGGCGACTCTCAACAATGTCGCCAAAGCTTCGCTGGTCTGCATGCTGGCGGGCGCCGACTTCATCAAAACCTCGACCGGCAAGGAAAAGGTCAACGCCACGCTGCCGACTTCGCTGGCCATGATCCGCATGATTCGCTGGTTTGCCGAAGAGACCGGCGTCGAGATCGGCTACAAGCCGGCGGGCGGCATTTCGTCGGCCAAGACCGCGCTCGACTACATGGCACTGATGAAGGAAGAGCTCGGCACCCACTGGCTCGAGCCGCACCTCTTCCGCTTCGGCGCCTCGAGTTTGCTGACCGATATCGAACGCCAGCTCGAGCACGGGCTGACGGGGCATTACGCGGCAGACTATCGCCAGCCGATGGTGTGAGCCGGTGGGCGCAAGGGTGGGAGGGAACCCCCACCCCCGCCCCTCCCCTCAAGGGGGAGGGGAGCCCGACTGAAACGCCGGCGTGTTGGTTCCAGCGCCTCCCTCCCCCCTGAGGGGAGGGATTGAGGGTGGGGGTTGGGCTACCTCAGGGAGAAGACCAAGATGAACAAGATCGCTGAAATCTTCGAGAGCCTCGACTATGGCCCGGCCCCCGAGAGCGCCGAGCCGGCGCTGGCGTGGCTGGCGAGCCATGGCGGGACGTTCGGCCATTTTATCAACGGCAGGTGGACCAAGCCGGGCAAGACCTTCGCGTCCGAAAATCCTGCGACCAATAAGCCGCTGGCGAAGATCACCAACGGCACCGCCGCCGATGTCGACAAGGCCGTTAAGGCAGCGAGAGCGGCGTTCCCTGCCTGGTCTGCGCTCTCCGGCTACGAGCGCGGCAAGTACCTTTATGCCATCGCCCGGCTGGTGCAGAAGCATTCGCGCCTGTTTTCGGTGCTCGAAAGCCTCGACAACGGCAAGCCGATCCGCGAGAGCCGCGACATCGATATTCCGCTGGTGGCGCGGCACTTCTACCATCACGCCGGCTGGGCTCAGCATCTCGAACGCGAGTTCCCCGGCATGGCCCCCTATGGGGTCTGC
>JANXSI010000731.1 GCA_025352765.1 Devosia sp.
GCAGCGGTCGAGGCACTCAACAATGGAGGGCAACCGGCCCATGAAACTCGCATTTCGAACTGACGGCCTCGCCACGCCACTCCCGGTGCCCGTGGCGGCCAACGACAACTTCCCCAAATTCGTTGATGCGTCCCTTTGGGAAGGCCGGCCGGTCCCCGAGCGCGCTTGGTACATTCCAGGCATGGTCCCGTCGCGCACTGTTACGCTGCTGTCCGGAGATGGTGGCCTCGGCAAGAGTTTGCTGGCAATCCAACTTGCCGTTGCGTCATGCCTCAACGCTGAGACGATCGGCATCAGGCCGGAACACTGCCGCGTAGTCTATGTAGGCGCGGAGGACGAAGTCGATGAATTTCATCGCCGCATGCATAGCGTGCTCGGCGCGTTCGGAAAGTCCTTCGACGATCTGGAAGGGCGCTTCGTGCTCCTCCCGCTAGCCGAAAGCGACGCTACTCTCTCCGCGCCAGACAAGGCGGGTAGGATGGTGCCGACTCCGCTGATGGGGTACCTCATCGAAAAGATCGTGGCGTTCGAGCCGGGCCTTGTCGTGTTGGATACGTCGGCGGACCTGTTTGGTGGCGACGAGATCAAGCGAGCACAGGTTCGGCAATTCGTGGCCGACCTCCGGAAGATAGCGATCCGCGTCAATTGCGCGATACTGCTGCTATCTCACCCCTCGGTGGCTGGGATGCAATCCGGATCCGGCACGTCCGGGTCGACGGCGTGGAATAACTCCGTACGAAGCCGCCTTTACCTCACCGCGGCGACTGGCGATGGGGCGGACCCTGACGCCCGCGTCCTCACGACCATGAAGGCAAATTACGGGCCCAAAGGCGACGCCATCTCTATGCAGTGGCGCACCGGCGCGTTCGCAGTGATGGATCCCAGTAAGCCTAGTCCGGCTGCCGGCATCTTGAATAAGCGAGCCGACACGATCTTTCTCGCATTGTTGTCGTCGTTCAATCGCCAGGGCACAAACGTCGGTCCGAACCGAAGCTCGGCGTACGCTCCAACTGTGATGGCCCGCCACCCCGACTCGGCCGGCATCAACAAGAGAGCCCTCGAGCTCGCCATGCATCGCCTGCTAGACGTGGGCATGGTGCAGACGGTTACCGAAGGGCCTCCGTCGAAAAGACGGCAGCGGCTTGTCGTATCGTCTGAGAACTTTTCGCCAAGTTCCAGCGAGCTTCCAACAGGCCCGCCAACGGACTGCTGAGACGTTCCAAGGGCCTGTACCTTCCAACCCCCTATACCCCCGTAGCGTTGGAGCAGGCCAACGCGGCTTGGAAGCCGCTGCCCGCACGAACACTCAAGTCACGGCCTTGGGCCATTCCCCTTCAACCGCTGAGGAGCAACACTAAAAGTGAACAAATTGATCGCTATCGCCCCGTTCGAAACTGAGGCCTTTGTTGGCCAAACCAAGACTGCCCACGTCCGTGTCATCGGCGTGACCCACGACTCCGGCCAGCCGCGCTTCGTCGCGATGCGGTCTGAAGGCGGCAACACGTGGCTCGAAACTGTCGAGTTCCTGAAGCACGACCTGGCCGCGCCGCCGACGATCCAGCCGCGCGGCTAGTCCGGCCCGCGTGCCACATACACATTGGCCCCGCAAGCGCAGAAACAGATCAGCGCTCGCAATTCGGCGGCGCGAGGGCAGGGTGTATGTGTCGACATGGTCTGACACCACCCAAGGGAGCGACCACCCCAATGACTGCCACCACCGCAAGCCTTGCCTTAGTCAGTTCATCTCCGAAACAGCCCGTCACAATGGCCGGAGAACGTCGCCGGCTGGCGACCCTGGATCAGGCGCGACGCCAAGGTCTCAAGCCGGCCAACGACAACAAACCGAAGGCCGAGGCTTGGCCGTTTGAAACAATGTATCGCCGATGGGAACTCGGCACCGATTTGACGGACAATGTCCATCTCCATGACATTGGACTCCGGTTTTGTGCCGACTACTACGCGGCAATGGAGGGAGGATCTCCGCCAGAAGAAGTACTAGATTGGCCGAGCATCATGCCGGCACTTAACCCGCTCCGAAGTGAGGCGGAGACTATAGAGTCGATCGGGCCGAACGATGGCCCGTTGCATCTCAATGACGACGCCGATCTCGTCGACGAAGGTACAAGCCGAGAGTCCGGATTCGTCGACTATGCGTCGTACAACGTGTTTCGTGACACGCCTCCGCCGGCCTATGGCGTCCTTGCCAAGCAAACTATCAGCCTTGCTGCAATCGTGCTCGGCCCCGCCTACAGAGTGGTCGTGGCGTTCTTGGTGCGGCGCTGGACTTTGCAGATGATCGGAGAAACCGAAACCAATGCTAGCCGGGCCACCGCCTCAGCTTTCGGCAATGGCATGGTCCGATCGGCCATGCGACAGCTTTCAGAGTTCTATGCGCGTCTAGACCGCCTAAACCAGGGGCTTCCCACCAAGACAATTTGGCCACTCGTCGGCACTGGCCAGTGGATGTTTATGGACGAGATGGAGCGCCGGGCCGGTCCCGCTCTGCCAGCTCCGCCTGCCTATGCCTATGCGGTCGCTTGGCGCGACGGCCGCATGCGCTCGACGGCGTACCACAAGACTGCGATCGCGGCCCTTGACCAGATCACCGACCTTCGCGTCGGCGGGTGGGAAGACATCACCGTTAGGGACGCCACCGGCAAGGCTGTGGAGCTCGTCGATCTCGCTCGATCATCCGGCGCGGAACTTGCTGACGGGGGCATGTCGACACGCCTCTTATCGGACCCGCTATAGTTGGAATATAGGGGGCGAGGCGCTGTGTCTGGTCGCACGCGCGCCACGCAATGGCCTGGCAGTGGTCCCTGGACCGAGCCAGGCCAACTCTTTCGCGCCGCCAGAGTCTCCCTGCTGCGAGCGCGCTACTCGGGGTGGTTGCACCAGAGGGCAGCCACCCCGCCCCCTTTCCATCACAAGGCGCCGATGCCCCACGATCCCTATTATTTCAGCCCGCAATGGCTGGCACTGCGGGCGGCTGTCCGTCGGCGCGCCCACGGCCAGTGCGAAGTCCCCGGCTGCACCGCACCAATGGCCGTCGCCGATCATATCGTTGCTCGCAAGGATGGTGGGGCCGACGCGCTCCACAACCTCCGCGGGCTGTGCCGGCTACACGACAATCAAGTGATGCAGAAGCCGGACGGTAAGAGGCGCAACGGCGGCATCCTTCGCCTAGTGGGTACCGACGCCAACGGCGACCCGATCGGCGGCTGGGCGCGCGACTGACGGGCAGCAACGCGGCCTGTAGGGGATGGCGGGTTTGATTCCCTAGACGTAGTTGGGGCGCCAGCCGATGCGGGGCCTTGAGTCGTTAAACCGCATGAATTTGCCTTTGGGCCGCAACAATTTTCGAATCCGCCGAACTAGGCGCCTCCACCACCATCAAGATTAGGATTCCACAATGGCTCGTCGCTCCTTAGCGTCGCTGGCCGTCGCCGCTGTTAGCATCGACGGCCGCCCGAACCCACCGGCTGAACTCACGAAGGCGCAGGCCGCGGCTTGGACGCAGATTGTTTTAACGGAGACTGCCGGACTATTCAAAACCGAGGCCTCCAAGGAGCTCCTTGTGCAGTATGTCCGCCACCTGGACGCGGCGAGCCTTTTAGCTTCATCGATCGATAGCTTCGAACTCGATTGGCTCACCACGGCCGAAGGCCTCGAGCGCTATGATCGCCTCCTAAAGGTACGCGAACGCGAGGTGCGAGCCTCGTTGAGCGTCGCCACGAAGTTGAGGATAACGCCGCAGTCTCGCTACACGGCTAAGGCCGCAGGAACTGCCGCGAGTCACGTCGGCGGCGCAAACAAGCCTTGGAACTACGTCGGATTCGGCGAAGGCGAGGCTGGCGCATGAGCGCAATCGGCTTTCGCGAGGCGCTACTGCTTGGCGGCTGTCTCCTGCTCAGCATTGGACTCGGCATCGCCTGGCTGCCGCTAGCGGCGCTCGGTCCCGGCATCGTCTTGGTCTACGTCGCTATCGCCGGCGTCGCCTAACACCACCACCACATACGAGGAGGCCAGCTTGGCCAACCACCTATTCGGCCGCTCGGCTGCCGACATTCTTGACGCTATTCGAGAGTCCCCCCCGATCGCAGCCGCTTTGGGCGAGGCGGAATCGCAGCGTGTCGCTCGGCGTCAGGCCAAACTTGATCGGCTGGCAGCGATAGACCGCGATGCTGCCGGCCAGTTCCCGAAACTGATCAAAGACACCAGCGACGCCGTCGCGGCGCAGCGGCGAGCCGAGGCTGCGCTCGTTGTCGCCAAGCAAAAGGTTGACGTCGCCATGGCGGCTCGGCTCGACTTCACTGTCCAGACCGAACGCGAACGGCGCCAGCTTCAGGCGGAGTTGCGGGCAGGGGCCGACGGTCAATCCATCTCAGCATTCGCTGAATGGATCGAGGACTCCATCCAGGCCGCGGCGCGCAGCGTGCGCGTTCCCGTCGTGGAGCGCAGCGAGGTCGGCGCCGAGACGGTGATCACCGTCACCTCAAACGTCGGCAGCATCAACTCCCGCTGCACGGCCTTGCGAGCGGCCCGTGACGAAGTCGAGGCGTTGCGCTTGGTCGCTGATCAATCAAGCGTGCCGTCGCGCATCGCCGCGCTGAAAGCCGGCATCCCGCCGATCGCCGACGAGATCACCGCCGCCAAGACGCCGCGTCGACGCAATGACGTCGGCCAGTTCGGTGTCATCCAAAACAAGGAAACAGAATGAGATCCCCCAGTGGTTATAAGATCAGCCCGCCGGGTGGCAGCCTTGCCGCGCGCGCTTCCTCAAAGGTTGCCGCGGCTTCGCCTCCGCCCGCCGCGAACGACAACAGCACGTTGATCAAAGCGACCGAAAATATCGTGAAGGCCCTCGAGCTCGTCCGATCGATCAAGGCGACTCCTACCGTCCGCCATGACCGCGGATTCAATTCGCTCGGCGAGTTTGCCGCTGCGGTGGTCCGCGCCGAGCGCGACATCGCCACCGATAGCCGCTTGGTCCGCGCGCCGGCTGGCGCCAACGTCAACGACCCCTCGGCCGGCGGCTTCCTTGTGCAGCACGACCTCGTCGACGGGATTATCAGGTCGGTCTACGAGAGGGCGACGATCGCCCCGTACTGCGACCTGCGGATCACTGCGAACCCGATCCGCGAGACCCGCATCCCCAGCATCGACGAGGCAAGTCGAGCGGATGGCCAACGCAACGGCGGAGCGACTGCCTACTTCCTGCCCGAGGGCACGACCGCTCCAAAGTCGATCCTCAGGTACAAGAGCGTCACTTTCCAGCCGAAGAAGCTGATCGGCCTTGCTAAGGTCACCAACGAGCTACTGAACGACGTCCCAATGCTTTCGGCGCACCTCGAGGACGTGCTCGGGGACGAGATCGGATTCCAGCTTGACCGAGCCGTCCTGCTCGGCACGGGCGCGGGCGTTCCCACTGGCATTCTCAACTTGCCGGCCTTGATTACCGTGGCGAAGGAAACGGGCCAGGCGCCGTCGACTTTCGTCAAAGAAAACCTCGACAAGATGTGGGCGCGCTTTCCGGCGGCGTCTCGCAAGAGGGGCGTTTGGTTGATCTCGGAAGATCTCGCACCGCAGTTGATGGCACTCAATTCGCAGGTCGGCGGAGGCGGGTTTAGCTACCAGCCGCCAGGCGCAATTCCGGGCTCCCCTTATGCAAGCCTGTATGGCCGGCCCATCATCGAAACCGAGCAGTCGCCGACCCTCGGCACGCTCGGAGATATCGTGCTCGCCGACCTATCGCGCTACACCGTCGTCTCGGCGCCGGCGCAGTTCACGATGTCGCTGCATTCGGGGTTCGACACCGACGAGGCTACGCTGCGTTTGACCTACTATGTCGATGCGCGCGCGGTCCAATCGTCGCCATTGCTGCCGTACCAAGGCTCGGTGACCAAATCGCCGTTCGTTACCCTTGCGGCGCGGCCGTAAGACGGTTGCGGGGGCGCGCTCGAGAGGGCGCGCTCTCGACCTTAAGGAGCGCCCATGGCCACCCTCTACATTACTGAATTTTCGAAGCCGGCGTTGACCGTCAATGGGTTGATTCCCGCGGCCGCGATGCAGAACGTCGTTGCGGAGCAAACCGTGGCGATTAGCGGCTCATCCACGGCATCTGCAGCGTTCAGCGCGTCCACCACGTTTGTGCGCGTCCACACCGACGCGATTTGCTCGATTAAGTATGGCACGTCGCCCGTCGCTACGGCAGCAAGCGCCCGCCTGCCGGCCGATGGCGCCGAGTACTTCGGCGTCAACGCTGGCGACAAGATCGCCGTGATTTCTAACACCTAAGGGGCGGTACCCCACCTTCCCGGCCGCCCACACAATTGGCGGGCGCCAGCACGCCACAACACCGAGGAGACCGCCACCATGTGGGAGGATTTCACCGACGATCGCAGCCGCGACGTCGCATATCAGAACACGAGTCCGGACATGATCGCCATCTCGATCGTGGTCCGCGGAGATCAGATCAGCAATACACACATCTTCGTTGACCACGTGAAGGTCGCCGAGGTCGCCACACCCTACAGTGGCCACAGCGCGGCCGTTGCCACGTTGCAGGCGGTAGTACCGCCTGGCAGTTGGTATCGACTGTGTGGCATGGATCCGCTGCGGTGGATGGAGTTGCGCTGATGCCCGCCGACGAAATCAAGGCAGCCATGCTGCGCGTCTACCGCCACTTCGCGGCGCCAGTGACTTTCCGTGAAGTCCTGATGTTCGCCGGCTCCGGTCTCTTGGCGATCGGCCTGTTCTATATCTACGTGCCAGCCGCCTTCATCGTGCCCGGCCTCATCCTGACGTACGTAGCCATCGCCGGGGTGAAGTAATGGGTGGTCTCGCAGCAATGAGCCGCGGCGCCGTCCAGTCAGTCACAAAGTCTGGATACGCCGACGGAGACGGCTTCGGCTACGGCCAGTTGCCAATCCTCGGCGGCGTGCCGTCGTCTACCGGCATTAACATCAGTCAAGCGACCGCCATCAACGTGTCGACGGTCTACGCCTGCATCATGACGCGGGCCAAGGATGTTGCGCGCTGCACGCCGCGCATTCTGCCGGCTACCGGCGCGCGCAGCCAGGAGCCGGACACCAAGCACCCGCTGGCGAAGATCTTCAAGCGCCCGAACGGGCAGCAAACGTGGTTCGAGTTCTGTGTGCAGATGCATGCAGGGTTCCTGCTCCGCGGCAACGCCTACGCGGTTATCCTGCGCGACGGCCGCGGCAACCCCACCGAGATGATCCCGATCAACCCCGACGCCGTCACGGTGCGCGAGGCGTCGGATGGCCTCGTGTTCTACAACGTGGCCCGGTACGGCCTCTACCAGATGCACGCACTGCGCAATCTGGCCTTTACGATTCCAGAGGAGGACGTGTTCCACCTCAAGGCGCTGTCGTTCAATGCCCTGATCGGCGTGTCGACGATCGGCATCGCCCGCGACTCGATCGGCGTGGCCATGGGCCTCGATCAGCAGGCCGCTCGCTTCATGGCGAACGGCGCGCGGCCGAGTGGCGTGCTGATGACGGATAAGGCGCTGTCGACCGCGGCGAGCGATCGCCTGCGCGATCAATGGAACTCGCTCCGCGCCGGCATCTCGAACGTTGGCGGCACCGCCATCCTCGAGGAGGGCGTCAAGTTCGACCCGCTGTCGCTCACGTCGGTGGACCTAGAGTTCATCGCGCAGCGCAAGTTCCAGATCGAGGACATCGCTCGGTGGTGGGGTATCCCGCTGCACAAACTCGGCGTCGCCGGGGAGGTGGGCAAGCTCCGCCTCGATCAGGCCGACCAAGCGTACGTCAATGCGACCATCATGCCTGACCTGGATATGTGGGAGCAGAAGTTCATCCAGAAGTTCGACCTCGACACGGGCAGCCCGGCGTACATCGCCGACTTCGACGAGCGGCGCTTGCTGCGTGCGGAGGAGGCGACGCGGATCAACAACCAGCGCCTGAAGGTCATGTCCGGCTTGGCCACTCCGAACGAGTGCCGCGCCGAGGAAGGCCTGCCGCCGATGCCCGGTGGTGATGTCCTGATGTTCCCGGTCAATATCGCCGCCCTCGGCAGTGATGTGTCCGGATCCGGTGCCGACGGTGCCGGCCGCCCGCAAGCCGGCGACCCGCCACCCCCGACGAACGGCAGTGTGCCGGGTGATGGCGCCCAGGGGCTCATTTAGACCACCAGTAGCCACAATCAACCACCCCACTATGGCCCGCCTCAAGCGGGCCATTTTCATTTTCGGAGACCCGCAATGGGCAACAAAACCGCACGCGAGAAACTCGCCGGCGCTTACGAAACTATGACTGCGGCGGAGATTGCCGAACGCGGGCTCCGGCTCGCCGATTGGCTCGATGGTCAGCGT
>JANXSI010000743.1 GCA_025352765.1 Devosia sp.
GCGCTGAAGCGGGCGCATGCGGTGATGGATCGCATCGAAAACATGAAGGCGCCGGTCGTCGCGACGATCAGCGGCTTCTGCCTCGGCGGCGGGCTCGAGCTGGCGCTCGCCTGCCACTATCGGGTGGCGGTGAACGACGAAAAAACGCGGCTCGGCTTCCCCGAAGTCAATCTCGGCATCTTCCCAGGCTTCGGCGGTACCGGCCGCTCGATCCGGCAAGCGGGCCCGGTCGATGCCATGCAGGCGATGCTGACCGGCCGGATGATCAAGGCGAGCGCGGCAAAGCGCATGGGCCTCGTCGACAAGCTGGTCCGACACCGCGATACGCTGCACTGGGAGGCGCGCAAGGCGGTGCTGCAGAAGCGCAAGTCGACGCCGGCGCCGCTGATCCAGCGTCTCATGGCCTGGGGCCCGATCCGCACGCAGATCATCAAGACGATGCGGGCGGAAACCTCGAAAAAAGCCAAGCGCGAGCACTATCCCGCGCCGCATTCGCTGATCGACCTGTTCGAGCGGCACGGCGACGACTGGCGGACCATGATCGACGGCGAAGCCGGTGGCTTCGTGCCGCTGATGGCGTCCGACACGGCACGCAATCTGCGGCGCGTGTTCTTTCTCTCCGAGAGCCTCAAGAAGCTCGGGCTGCGCGGTTCGGAAAAGCCGAGCTTTGCCCGTGTCCACGTGATCGGCGCCGGCGTCATGGGCGGCGACATCGCCGCCTGGTGCGCGCTCCGTGGCTTTGGTGTGACGCTGCAGGATCTCGACATGGAGCGGATCAATCCGGCGCTCGTGCGGGCCAAATCGCTGTTCAAGAAGCGCCTCAAGGGGCGGACCGAGATTGCCTCCGCCGTGGCGCGGCTCGAGGCCGATCCCACTGGCAAGGGCGTGGCGCGGGCCGATGTGATCATCGAGGCGGTGGTCGAAAATCTTGAGATCAAGCGCAAGATCTTCGCCGAGGTCGAGGCCAAGGCGAAGCCGACAGCGATCCTTGCGAGCAACACCTCCTCGATCGAGCTCGAGCGCATCGCCGAAGGGCTGCGGTTTTCTTCGCGGCTGATTGGCCTGCACTTCTTCAATCCGGTGGCGCAATTGCCACTGGTCGAGGTTATCCGCTCCAAGCTCAACACCGACACCGACGTGGCCCGCGGGGCCAGCTTTGCACTTGCGATCGGCAAATCGCCGGTGCCGGTTAAGTCGGCGCCGGGTTTTCTCGTCAATCGCGTGCTGATGCCCTACATGCTGGGTGCCGTCGAGCGCGTCGAAAGAGGCGAGAGCAAGGAACTGCTCGATGCTGCGGCCGTCGCCTTCGGCATGCCGATGGGACCGATCGAATTGATGGATACCGTCGGCCTCGACGTCGGCCAGAGCGTGGCCCGCGAGCTAGGGCACGCGGTGCCCGAGGGCTCGAAATTCGCGGTTCTCGTCAACCAGAAGAAGCTCGGCCGCAAGACCGGCGAAGGCTTCTACAAATGGGTGGATGGCAAGGCGCAGAAGGGCGAGGTGCCGGCCCATGCCGATCTCGCCGGCCTCGGCCGCGAATTGGTGAAGCCCCTGGTCGACACCACCGAGCTGGTAGTTAGCGAGGGCGTCGTCGCCAGTGCGGATCTCGCCGATATCGGGGTGATCCTCGGGACCGGTTTTGCGCCGTTCCTCGGCGGCCCCATGCAAGCGCGCAAAGAAGGGAAGGCCTGAGATGGCGGAACTGAGAAAGATCGCCATCGTCGGATCGGCCCGCATTCCGTTCGCGCGGGCCTACACCGGCTATGCCGAGCAGTCGAACCTCACGATGCTCGCCACAGTCCTCGGCGGCCTCGCCGACAAATACGGCCTCAAGGGCCAGTCAGTGGGCGAGATCATGGGCGGGGCGGTCATTTCGCATAGCCGCGACTTCAACGTGGCCCGTGAGGCGGCGCTGGACGCCGGCTTCTCGCCCCGGACTCCCGGGACCAATCTGCAGATCGCCTGCGGCACGAGCCTCCAGGCGGCGCTCAGCCTCGGCGCCAAGATCGCCACCGGCGAGATCGACAGTGGCATCGCCTGTGGCACCGACACGGTCTCCGACAGCCCGATCGTATTTGGAACAAAATTCCAGCACCGGCTCTCCGATCTCAACCGAGCCCGCACACCGCAGGAGAAGCTCGCCGCCTTCAGCGGCTTCAGCTTCGGCGAGCTGACGCCGGTCGCCCCGTCGACGCAGGAGCCGCGGACGGGCCTGTCGATGGGCGAGCATTGCGAGCTGATGGCGCGCCAATGGGGCATTTCCCGCCAGGCGCAGGACGAACTGGCGCTCGCCAGCCATCTCAACGCGGCGCGCGCCTATGACGAAGGGTTTCACGACGACCTCATCGTGCCCTGTGCGGGAGTGCTGAAGGACAACAATGTCCGCCCCGACACCAGCCTCGACAAGATGGCGGCGATGAAGCCGGCGTTCGACAAGACCTCGGGGCAGGGAACGCTGACGGCGGCCAATTCGACGCCGCTGACAGACGGGGCCGCCGGCGTGCTGCTGGCCAGCGAGGATTGGGCCAAGGCGCACGGACTGCCGGTTCTCGCCTACCTGACCTACGGGCAGGTCGCCGCCAACGACTTCGCCCATGGCGATGGCCTGCTGATGGCGCCCACGATTGCCATCAGCCAGATGCTGGGGCGGGCCGGACTGACGCTGCAGGATTTTGATCTTTACGAGATCCATGAGGCGTTCGCTGCGCAGGTGCTGTCGACCTTGAAGGCGCTCGAGGATCCCGACTACTGCAAGACCGTCCTCGGGCGCGATACGCCGATGGGCTCGATCGACCGCGCCAAGCTCAACCCCAAGGGGTCCAGCCTCGCCTATGGCCACCCGTTTGCCGCCACCGGCGCCCGTATTCTGGGGCTTACCGCCAAGCAGTTGGCGACCGAAGGCAAGGGCCGTGCGTTGATCTCGGTCTGCACGGCGGGTGGGCAGGGGGTCACGGCAATCGTCGAGCGGACGGCCTAGGCGGACTATATTGTTGAACCGCTATCGATCGTTCACAAACACTGCCATCCACGCCCGAGAAGAGGCCATCGACCGTACCTGCGGTACCTCCTAAAGCCCAATGGATTCAACCCATTGCGCCGGGAGGGAAACAGCTTGACGCATACGTCATGCTTTTGCTTGTCAGTGGACGGTTTTGCCAGTTAGTGTTCGGCAATCTTGACCTGCCGCATTTTGTGGCAGGCCCAAAAGAAATGCCCGAGAGCTAGAACTCCGGGAGTCGGGAAACGTCAAAAAAGGAGACGGGTAATAATGAAACTCCAAGCGATTTGGGGGGCGGCCGCCATTGCTGCGACCCTCTTGGGCGCCACCGCGCTCACTCTTCCGGCCAATGCGGCCGATGTCCCGGCCGGTACCAAGCTGGCCGCTGACCAGACCTTCAACTATCGCGTTCTGGACAACATCAACTCGCTCGATCCCGATATCGTCGAAGACGTCGACACGTCCTATGTGGTGACCAATCTCTTCGAGGGCCTCTACAACGAAGACGCCAAGGGCAATCCGGTCCCGGGCGTCGCCTCGAGCTACGAGGCCAACGCCGATTTCACGGTCTACACCTTCCACCTGCGCGACGCGCTGTGGTCCAACGGTGATCCGGTCAAGGCCAGCGACTTCGTCTACAGCTGGCAGCGCGCCGTCGATCCCAAGACCGCCTCCAACTACTCGTATTTCCTCGGCCTCGTCGGTGTGAAGAACGCCGACGACATCGTTGCCGGCAAGCTCCCGATCACCGATCTGGGCGTCAAGGCGATCGACGACAAGACCCTTGAGGTCACACTGTCCAAGCCGGTGCCCTATTTCGTGCGCACCACCGCCCACGCCACTCTGTTCCCGATCCCGCAGGCGGTCGTCGAAAAGTTCGGCGCCGACTGGACCAAGCCCGAGAACATCGTCAGCAACGGCGCCTATGTTCTCGCCGAAAACTCGCCCGGCGAGCGCGTGACGATCAAGCGCAATGCGAAATACTGGGATGACGCCAAGACCGTCATCACGACGATCAACTTCCTCACCATCAACGACGAAAACCAGGGCGTCACCCGCTTCCAGGCGGGCGAAGTCGACCAGACGGACGTTCCAGCCGGCCAGTACCCGTCGATGAAGGAAGCGCAGCCCGACCAGACGTTCTCGGTGCCGCAGCTGTGCACCTACTATTTCGACATCAACCAGACCGCGACGCAGAAGACCGAGGCGCTCAAGGACGTGCGCGTCCGTCAGGCGATTTCCTACGCGATCGATCGCGACGTGATCGTCAACCAGATCCTGCAGGGCGGCCAGATCCCGGCCTACTACTTCACCCCGCCGGCCACCGCCGGCTTCGTGCCGCCGGATGCGCCGGCTGCCAAGATGACCCAGGCCGAGCGAGACGCCAAGGCCAAGGAACTGCTGACCGAGGCCGGCTACGGCCCCGACAAGCCGATCAGCTTCACCTACATCTACAACACCTCGGTCGCGCATCAGCAGATCGCCACGGTCGTGTCGCAGATGCTCAAGGAGAAGCTCGGC
>JANXSI010000750.1 GCA_025352765.1 Devosia sp.
GAGGCCTCGATGCGCGAGATGCGCAGCACCGTGTCGACGATGCCGCCGAGCTGCTCGATTTCGGCCTGGGCGTTCTCGACCAGTTCGGCAGAGCGCTCGGCATCGTCGGTCATGGCAGCTTCCTGCAGCAGGATGTAGCTGCGGCTGAGCGGCGACTTGAGATCGTGGGCGATGGCGGTGGCGGTACGGCGCAAGTTGCCCATGAGGTCCGACAGGCGATCGAGATGGGCGTTGATCTGGGTGGCAATGCGGTCGATCTGGTCGTTGGAGCGACCGATCGGCAAACGCACGGCATTGTCGCCGCGCGACACCTGATCGAGCGTTGCCGCCATGGCATTGAGCTTGGCGGAGGCGCCCAGGCTGAAGACGTAGCCGATGACCAGAGCGCCTGCCGCCACAAGGAGTCCCGACAGCAGCAGCGCGCGCCAGAGCGCGGTGACGGCGACGTTCATGAACGACAGCGAGCCAGCCGAGATGATGTAGGCATTGCCGATCTCAGCGACGTAGGCGAGGTAGTCGGCGCCGCCTGGACCGGACGGCGTCTCGATCCGTCCCCACTCACGAAATCCGGGCAGCCGCAGCAGGTCGCCGGCCAGATGCTCGCCGGTCTTGGTGAACAGGCCGAACATGTAGTGGCGTGGTGCACGCGGCGGCGTTGCCTCGTTGACGAACCGGATCAGCTCGTTCCACCCCTCCTTGGCCTGGGTGTCGCGCATCAGGTTGATGTTTTCGGTAATCTGCGACTCGAGCTCGCTCTGCATCGAGGCTTCCGTCGTGGTGAGGATGACGGCCCCGGCGACGACGAAGACGGCGACGAACAGCACCAGGAACAGCATCGCCGAGCGGAAGGCAGCGCCGGCGACGACGCTACCGAGGCGCGTGGAGCGAATATCCCGAGTTGCGCGTGGTGTGGATGAGTTGGACATCGAAGGGTTTGTCGACCTTGGCCCGGAGGCGGCTCATATGGGTTTCGACCACGGTGGTCTTGGGGTCGAAGTTGAAGTCCCAGACCTGTTCCAGAAGCATGGTCTTGGTGACGATTCGGCCCGAATTGCGCATCAGCACCTCGAGCAGAGCATATTCCTTAGCCTGCAGGTCGATGCGTGTCCCGTTCCGCTTGGCGGAATGCGCGAGCAGATCGAGTTCGAGATCGTGGACCATCAGCTTGGTCGGCTGCTCGCCGCTTTGCGGCCGGCGGGCCAGCGCTGTGACCCGGGCCAGCAATTCGGAGAAATGGAACGGCTTGACCAGATAGTCGTCGCCGCCGGCGAGGAGCCCCTCGACCCGGTCGTCGACGTCGCCCATCGAGGTCAGGAACAGCACCGGCTGCTTCTTGCCGGCGGCGCGCAGCGACTTCAGGACCGACAAACCATCCATGCCGGGCAGCATGCGGTCGAGGATCAACACGTCGAACGGGTTGTACAGGCAGAACGTCAGGGCATCGCGGCCGTCCTCGAGCCACTCGGCGTTATGCCCCTCCTGCACGAGGCCCTTGCGGACGAATTCCGCCATCTGGCGGTCGTCCTCGGCAATGACAACTTTCATGAGCCTGTTCCAACCAATCGACGATCCCTAGAGCATGGCGATGCCGGGACCTTGTCCCCAACTATACAAATTCGCAAGCTTCGACAGGGACGTCGACGGCGGACGGGAGGTCGCCCCGTCCGCCCAGTGGCTTCTTACTTTGTGACCTCAAACGTCGTCCACATGCCGGCCGCAAAATGCCCGGCGACATTGCAGATGAGCAAGTAGTGGCCGGGCGCCAGCGAGAGCGTGAGCGAGCCCGAAGCACCCGGGTCGAGTTCGGACACCTCGCCCTTGTCACCAGCCGCCTCCTCATCGACACGCGAGTCCGCCGCGACGTAGGGGAGCGGCTTGGTCGGGTCGGCGAGTGCGATAACGAGCATCTCGTGGATCGTATCGGTCGACGAGTTGGTAACCTTGAACGTCACCACGCCGGCCTTGGCGGTGGCGGGCAAGGCCTTGATCCCCATGGTCGCCGCGGAGAGATCCGGCGGTGGGCTGGCATAGGCGAGATCGGTCGCCATGGTCATTGCGGCGCCCTTGTCCCAGAGCGTCACCTTGACCACGGTGGCCGCGAGCGACGCGCTGGTCGAGAGCAGAACCAGGGCTGCCATCAGGCCGCCGACTACGGATCGATGCAGAATATTCATGGTCGATTTCCTCCATGAGCGGTCCCGCGGACTTCATGACTGCGGAAGGCACGCCCGATGGCGACGAGAACAGCACCAGCGGGCCGCGGCGTCCTTGAGCAAGCTCAAGTGCCGGGAGGGCGGGCGTGGCGGACCAACTGCCGGCTCGCGCGTCGGTCTCACGGCGCGCGATGGACTTAACCGCGCGCCGGCAATTGGTCCGCCACGCCCGCCCCCACCGGCACTTGAGCTTGCTCAAGGACGCCGCGGCCCGCTGG
>JANXSI010000335.1 GCA_025352765.1 Devosia sp.
CGAGACCGGCAACCAATCCTGGCGCTTCAAAAACCGTAGCTGATCTCGCGGCTCGGCCAAGGCCCTACGAGACCGGCGCCATCCCGCAGAGGGGTCGCGATTGGACGCGAAAAGGGGGTCATTGTTGGAAGCGATTTGACACGCCGTTTGCAAAATGAACCGGCAGCCCACTCTCGGAGGTAAGAACGACCATGTGATCGTCGCAAGGGCTTGTGTCTGCCGCGATGATCGCCACGTCCGAGGCCGCCACGTCGCCCGAGGCGAGCAATTGACGCACCCACCTAAGTGCCTCGACGACCTCCGAGCGAGGATCTGCGCAAACCTCGCATACGACGTCTCGCGGATCGTGATCCTCAATGAGCGTTAGTCTCCCATTGAACCAATTTCTGTCTCTACTACCGACTGCTTCCCAGGTCACAGGGATCCGGTCAGCCAACGCTTGAAGCAGCGGGCGCCACGCTGGGTCAACATCTACCAGCCTGTGTAGGTGCACTTGTCCAAGTAGCTTTGGAGCATGTTCCACCCGTTTGATCGCTTCGCTTAGCAATTGTGGTGGGAGAAGCACTCCCGGCGGTAGGCTTCGCCGTATCTGGTCTTCAATCCTCAGCAGATCTCGGAATCTGGGACTTGCTTCTGCCTCCACCGTCAGCTCGATCCCCGCAGACCAAATCCTCTCAAGAGTGGACAGTACGGCGCGCGCCATGCCTGGTTGACTACGGGCGTTCTCAAACTCCTCGAACCCGCCTCTGGCCAACGCGGCACGTATTGGCGGCACAAGTAAGGGCTCGTCAGCAGGGCGAAAAAACCCGCCTGCCAAACGTGCGGCCAAGACCGGGAAAGTCACGATATCCAACCCGATGTCGCTATCGCGAGCAGCTGTAGCCCTACGTGTGCGGTAGGCGAGTTTGCTGTCCACAACAACTGTTCGGCGAAGCATTTTCGCTGGCACGGGAGCTAACGCCTACGCGCGTACATGAGATAGTTCACCAGAAGCCGCGGCCCTAGCTAGCCTAATCGCAGACGCAAACCGGGACCTTGAGGTCGCTCTCAGCCGCTGAAGAGAGAAGTGCTCCGCAAATTTTTGTAGGATACCTTCCTCATCCATTTTCAGTGCCAAGTAGGGCGCCGCAAAGCTTGCAAGCTCGATCTCAGGAATGTCTTCATAGCTGCGTACGTCCAGAGGCGCATCGCGGAAGGGAACAAGTGTTCCCGGAACCGACCCCAACGGCCAGACTATCGTTCGTTCGCCCTCGCGTGTTCGGGGATACTCACGCTTAGTCGCGGCGCTTACCAACGATTGAATCACATTGCCCGTGCGATCCTTCTCGTGGGCGCGTGCAACGCGGATTGCTAAGACGTCGGCAAAAATCGGCCCCTCGCCGGAAACAAAAGTGTCAATGAGGGTGACGAGCGTCTCACGGTAGTCAATGTCGTATAGCCGGCTGGGATCCAGCGAAAGCCCAGAGCTAGCAAAGTCGACGCGTTGGTAATTGCCGCCCTGCCATGCCTGGACCGGCGTCGCCACCCCTGGTGGGGCTACGGGGACCGGGCGGCCCGCATCGGGCTCTCTATCGCCAGATCCTATGCGGGCGACGATCGAGCAAATCGTCTCCAAGTACCGCTGCTTTTCGCCTGCGTCGGTGGCAGACCTTTGAAACTGAGGGACTTTAGTGAACCAATCCTCAGGGTCCGCAACGCGCTGCCGAACGAAAGTCTCGATCATTCCCTCTCGCAAAATGGACCTATGCGGCTCGGCCTCAGATTCGGCTGCCACGATGCTTTGGCGGAAGAACGCCAGGAGCTGGTAGGCGTCACGCTCGGTGATGGATCCCTCTCCCTCCAGCAACTCACCTAAGTCAGCAGACAAGGGCGGTGCCACTTCGATGGGGTCGCCACTACCCTCTTCGACCCGTGCCGCAATTGGACTCCGATCGCCGTCCGTTCCTTCATCTGGTGGGATGCTGACAACCAAATCTGCGACCGCATATCGCGAACTGTTTCTATCGTTCGCGCGTAGCCCGTCGAGTTTGGTAGCAAGCTTCTGGAGCTCAAGCGCTGGGTTGGCGAACCAGTCCGTCGACCAAACGCGAAGAATCGTCCAACCTAAACCCTCAAGGACTTCCTGGCGAATTCTGTCACGATCGCGAGCACTTTTTGAGGAGTGGTACGGGGCTCCATCGCACTCAACACCTGCTAGAAAATGACCAGGGCGATCTGGGTCGAGGACGCCGAGATCTATTCGAAAACCAGAGACGCCAACTTGCGGGAGCGTGTCGTAGCCCCTCCCGCGCAGGAGATCGGCAACCGCCGTCTCGAAGTCGCTGTCGGCCTCGCGACCGACCGACTGGTACGACATCCGTCCCTTCTGCTCCACGTACTCCAAGTACCGTTGAAGCTTGACAACCCCATCGTTCGACGTCTCACTTGGTTTAGTGTCCACAGAACCCATGGAAGTGAAGAGAGCTATCCGCTGACGGGCACGGGAAAACAGCACGTTCAAGCGCCGGTGGCCCTGTTTACTATTTATCGGGCCGAAACGCTGTTCTACAACGGTAGCGCCGGCCTTTCGTCCGTACGTGAGCGATATGAAGATGTAGTCGCGCTCATCCCCTTGGACGTTCTCAAGGTTCTTGACGAAGACTTCTTCGCCCCGTCGTTCGACCTTCGCACGATAACGCGTTACGGCATCGTCTCCGCCCTCGTAACGATTAATCGTTTCGCGGATGAGGTCGCGCTGATCGGTGTTGATTGCGACAATACCTAAAGTCGGTGTTTCATTTTCGGGCAAGTCGGCGTGTGCCCTCATAAATCGGATTGCCTCTTCCGCTACGCGCTCCGCTTCCGCAAGGTTCCTTCTTGACTGGTAAGTGCCGTCGACGCGCACGAGGTCGATCGAAAATGCCCCTGGCTCCGGGGCTGGGAAGGTTATCAGCTTGTTGTCGTAGAAGTTCTCGTTTGAGAAACGAATTAGGCTCTCGCACCTACTTCTGTAATGCCACTTTAGTTGGCGTACATTTCCGAAAACCTTCTGGCAGCGTTCCAGGATCGACTCATCGTCGACGTCGTCCAATTCTCCCTCGTCGTCGCCGGCAGATTCGGATGTCCTGTCGAAGAAGTTAGTTGGGGGCAGCTGCTTTTGGTCTCCAACAACGACAATCTGCGAAACCCTCAGCATGGCACCCAGGGCATCTTCAGGCTTCATCTGCGAAGCCTCATCGATCACCAGCACGTCATATTGCATTGGCGATGCATCCAAGTACTTCGCCAATGAAAGGGGGGACATCATCGTGCAAGGCTTCAACATCCGAATGGTCTCGCCGGCGCGGCGCATCAGCCCGCGAACCTTCGTGTGACCTCTCTGTCGCGCGAACTCTCGCTGCAAGAGTCCCATCTCCGTGAAGTTGCGTGCTGGCCCGGATCGAATGCCGGCGGGGGGCGAAACTTGCGACAGCTTCCGCCTGAGATTGGCTCGATCAGTCTCTATGCGACGCTTGTCTTGGTCGACGAAGGTTTTGCGTTGAGCATCGAGGGTATTGCCGCTCGCGCGCGCCAACACGGCGGAGCTATCTATCGCATCGGTGGCGGCATGTTGCGCGACAGCTTTCGAAAAAGCTCCGAGAATGTCCTCTGCTGAGAGGATCGACGAATGGGCCCATTCAACAAAAGAGCCAATACCAAGGTCTCTGAGCCCGGTTGCCTCTCGGTTAAGGGTGACAAACTCTTGCAGCTGCCCTTCTGCCTCGCCTACCCGTTGCGCCCACCCTGGCTCGTCCGGTGTTTTGTCTCCAAAAAATACAGACAGCTCACCTTTCAACTTTTCAATTTCTTGAGATGCCGTCGCGTGGTTTGCCACTAAGCCGGCGAGCTTGCGTCGATACTCGCCCATGCCCGGCTCAAGCAGCCGAGCCCGAACTGTTTCTGGTTGCGCAGGGCAGGCAGCGACCCATTCCGCAGCTTGCTGCAGCGCGCGGGCGACAACCGGATCGAGGATTGGCTTGTCGAACGGAGGTGGCGCATGAAGGTCGGAAACTGCCGATCGTGCGCTGCGAAGTTCTACGAGCGAGCGACGAAGCTCTGCCATTTTCTCCACGGACAGGGGCTCTGTGGCGAGATAACCGCTTGGGTCTATCGAGGCAACCAGACTACGATCGTCTAGGGCACGCCTCCAGCCCTGCTTGGCTACCTTCGCGGACGGTGACAGCGCGCCCTCACTGGTGCCGGCGATCAGGTCCAACCAAGCGTCTGCAGCTGCCGAGTTGCGCTCCAAGGTCTCTAGGGCATCGGGACCGAGTTGAAAGATTCGATGAACTACTTGATGGAACGGGTCGAATTTCGCGAGTTGCTCGGCGATGCTCTTTCTAGCCGCGCCAGCTGCGACAACGTCGTCTAGTGGCGTCCTGATACCCTTCCACAGGTCGCCAAAGAGTTGACGTCCAGTGCGGTCGTCGGGCAATTCCAAGACCTCTTTAAGATGCCTTGCAAGCTTCTCCAAATCGGCTGCATTTTCGCTGGCGTTGCCCCTCATATCCATACGCTTGAGAAAGGCAGAAACTTCCCTCTCCTCAGACCCTAAGCTCGAGACAAAGCGGCTCAGCGCCGGTCTACGCAAAACACTGGTGGCTAGCTCGATCTGGGGGAGACTTGGCCATGATGTGAGCCCAGAAAGATCAAATAAACGAGATAAGCGGTCTTCTTCTTTGATGGCGGCGATCCAGCGCGCGCGAAGGCTCGAAAACTCCCGGTGATCAATCGCGGCGACGAAGGGCATCCACGACCGTAACTCGCTCGGGATCTTCCCTATCAGAGTAGCCCCCAATGCCGCGGCAGACACGATGGACAGTGATGAGGCTTCGTCAATTTGCAGTGCGGAAAGCGTCGGCGAAAGCTCTTCAAGCGCGCGTTGCAGCTTGTTTCCAGCGGTGGCGCGACGATCCAGGCGGGCAACCATCTCCTTCGCAGGCAGCGAAATCAAACCTGGATCTAGCTCAGAGGAAACCAACCTTACCGCTAGTTCAAGCATAGCATCTTCGGGCAGTGGACCTCCCTCGCATAGGTCGGCAACACTGGACTCCAGCTTTCGAATGGTCTCGGAAAGGTCTAGCGCAGCCCGAAATGGGCCTAGGTCTCCTTTCGATAGTTTTGTGACAAGCCCCTCGTCGACTACTGCCGGCAATTCGTCCAGACGCGCCTTTAGGCTTTCCCACTCGTCACGATGGACGACGCCCTCATCTGCCAGTGCTTTGCGGGCCGCATCCAATGCTCCCTGGCCGTCCTGAAAGAGCCGAATGAGGCGCATAAGGTCCTGCTGATCAGCGCGGCTGAGGTCGGCTCGTTCGAGCATAGTCCAGGGGCTAGATGCGACCGCTCCGTACCGGGTAGAGAACGGTCCGCAAAGGTCGGCGAACACTTGGACTCGACCTCGAGCGTCGGCCAAGACCAATGGGTCCGATATAACTTCCTTGGGAATGGATAGCGTCTCGGCTTGGTCAACATTCGGGTCGTTGCGGACGGTTCGCAGCGCGGCCCAAATCGCCTCGAAAGGGGTGGCACCCGCCGTGCTTGGTAAGTTCATGGCGTTGGCATAGCTATTCAAGACGTCTCTCGCGCGCCGCCAAGTCGGATCGACTGGTTGTTTGAAGCTTCGCCCGTCACCGGCCGTCTGCAAACGTCTCTCGAGGCTATGAACGACCGCCTTAGGAGCCGACTTGTCGGAGTGCAATTCTAGACAAAACTCACCGAGACCAGAAGCGTCCAGTCGTCGCTTTACAACCTCCAGGGCTGCCTGCTTTTCGGCCAAGAACAACACGGTCTTCCCGACCGAAAGCACGTTCGCAATCACGTTGGTGATTGTTTGGGATTTGCCGGTCCCCGGCGGTCCATGGATCACCAGGTTCTTACCCTGCATTAGGTCCACCAAGGCACTGTGCTGGGAGGCGTCAGCGTCTTGCACAAGGACTGGTGCCAACTCCTCTACCTTAGGTGAGTCGATATCATAATCTTCTGGCCATAAGCTGCTCGCCGCTGCGCCCTCGTCTTGTCCACTTCCACTTAGGAGTGACCTGACAAGTGGATTTAAGGCGGGGTGCTGCGGCCATTTTTCGGGGTTGGTGTCCTCATAGATTGCAATTCGGTTGAACGCAAAATGACCTAGGACAAGCCACCTATGGATTTGCCACCGGGCCAGGCCCTGAATGCTCTGCTGCACTTGAGCAAAATACTGTTCAATGGTCTGAACCGTGTCCCCGTCATCGCTACCAAATGTCGGCAGAGCGCGGCCGTATTTGTCGCTTTCGAGAAATTTTTGGAGGCTTACGTTAGACTCTGCAGTCTCCTCTCGGGCCGAGACGTAAAACGCCTTTTTACCTCGGGGTGTGGAGGTTTCAATTTTCACTGGAAGTAACAGGAGTGGGGCGAAATTTGCCTTGTCGGAAGCGTCGCTCTCGTACCATTCGAGAAAGCCCAGTCCGATATGAAGCGTAGACAAACCAGCTTCTTGTTCTGCGAGGCGTGCCTCTGCAGAAATCTTATCGAGCTGTCGCTCGAGTTCGTCGGGATACAGAAGGGTTTGAAGTAACGAATCCGTGTGTGCCGGCTTCGAGCTTTTTGCGTTCAATTCGGGGTTGGGATCAATACCGAGTGTTCGCGCGTGCTCTGCCCGGTTTACGTCTGCCCGGCGTTGTCTGGGAGGAAGTCCCAGTTGGATCCTCGTTCGGTCTCTAAGGGCACCTTCTGCTTTGAGCAGAGTTGCCTCGTCACTACCACCTGCGGCTTCGATTGCCTCAAGGGCCACAAGGTACTCGAGGTCTGAATGTTTGGCATGTTCAAGAGCCGCCACAAACTCCTCAGTTTTTTCCTCGGCCGGTGCACCACTAGGTTCGGGAAGGGCGGAGATCCGCAGAGAGACATCCTCGCCAACTAGTTTGGAATACACATCTTCAATAATCTCGTCGTGAAACTGGACCTGGCGTTTTGAGTTTCCTCGCACCGGGTAGTTTAGCATCCTGTTCCGCTTCGTGAGGTCGAGCAGGCGAAGACGCAATTCGTCAAAGAGCCCTTTCAGGCGCTGGTCCTCCGCAGTAGTCATTTCTGCTCCATCCCCCTCACTGAACTGTAAGTCGCTCCGGCTAGTCGGGTCCAACTGAAAACGGACGGCCGCCGGCCGATCTGGCGTCTCTTTTTTTGGTACTCGACGCTCTATTGCACCTGGCATCGGAGGCAGCTGAATCCCTCGGCGCTTTGCGAACGCTCTTAGTCTTCGGGCTAGTTCGACTGATCGATCGGTCTTGCGATGTGCCAGCTCTTCTAAAATCTTGAGAATGCGCTGCTCTGTTAGAAGTGCCGAGTTATTGGACAAAACCTCGAGTTGCTCGATGGTTTGACGGCCATAGGGTCGATTAGGAACCATGTCAAAAATGATCAATACCCTGAATGGGTCGCAGCACCGTAGCTGCTAAATCTCCGCATTCAAGGCTCTCGGAGGCATCCGATTGACGTTCCATCCGGCGGTCCAGTGTTTTCTGGAGCGATCAGCCGTTTCTGTTGTCTTGCGTGCCTCTTAGGTCGTTCGACGCTGATCTAGTTCGAGGATTCTGGGTCTGTTGAGAGGGCGACGTTTGGCCTTGAAAAAGCGCAGACAGAAAACGTTACAACCTCCGCGCCCGGAACGCCGGCTCTGTCGGCCGTGATTGTTTGAGCACGGTAAGCCGGCCTGCTTTCAGGGACGATCGTCCCACGATGCAGGTCAAATGTGATTGGAGCGGCGTCCGGTCAGAGCGCGGGCGTCAGTCGTTCAAGCTTGCCGTCTGCTGTCACCCGGAATTGAGTGTGCAATTCAGCCAGGCGGCGACCGACTTCAGACCGATCCGCACCCCTCAAATCATGCTGGTCCACATGAACAATGGAGTGGCCGTCCGCCGTCTCGAATTGAACAGGAGGATGATCCGCTGGATACGCGGCGACTTTGAGTATGTTGCCAGCCCGGTCGTGGAGGATCGTGAGCCTCATGTCGCACCAATGCGCGAGAGGAATACGACCGCCACGTCGACAGGACTGCTGCCGATATTATTGAAGGTCGCCAGGAACTCCAGGTTTACACCTCGCGGTCCGGAAAAATCTGTTCTGATTGAGGGCTCGGCCACAGACAACACGGTACTCGGGGTTGGGATGCCGGCCGCTGTAAAAGTCGAAGACCACCAATCGGGATCGAGCTGCCAGGCGACCCTAAAGGAGGTTTGGACCGGAAAACCTCCTGTTTGCGAAAAATAGTACGGCCCCCACAAGTCGACCTTCGCCATTCCTGTTACTCCCGCTCTGGCCGAAGCCTAGAGCCTCCCAATCTCTTTGCCAATCGAGCGACAACTAGCGTCGGAAGCTTCGGAGCGGTTTGACGACCTCGGTTTCCGTCGCCTTACCAAGGCAAGCGGTGCGTTTGCCGGGGGGCAAACAGGCGCGGCGCGCTAACTCAAGCGCGCCGTCTCCCGTGCAGGGTCGATTTTTCACTCCGGCGCGTAGGGTGGTAGCACGTCACTACCTTCCCATCGACCACCACGACTTTGCATCCACGCAGGTGCTCTAGTCGCTGTATCTCTTTCTTTCTGTTCGCGATTTCGCGATCCACGTCGCTGTTTGTCAGCAAGTACGCTTCGCTCGAAAATGGCGACGCCGCCGCGAGGACGAGCTCAACGTCGTCGCGCCGAAATCCGCGTTGTTTCATTCTGATCTCAGCATGTGCGGACAGTATCTGGTCATGGAGCATCATTAGGTCCTCACAGCTCGCTCAGCCCGACGCCTTCGAATATTCGCCTCATTTCGGCGACCTGCGCTTCAAGCCGTTCTCGCTCCTCGGCGGGGACTCGAGCGATGAGCCAGGAAATCCTGGCCTCCTTCTTGTCCTCAGCCAGTAGTTCCTCGGGGATGTCGCGAATGGAAGCATAACCTTGACGCAACGCGTGTAGCGCCACTCCATCAGACCCCGCGATGTCATCGATCAACTCCTCGGCGATGCGATAGCGCGGCATATCGCCATCGAGTTCGCCGAAGCCATCTGGGTCAAAGTCGACGTCCAGAGCGTTTAGATCTCGAGCTAGGTCTTCAAGGTACTCCGCAAAGGGATTTGTCTTTGCAGGATCGAAAGCTCGATTGGAGAAGTCCTCGGTCAACTTCGAAGCAAAGATGTCGCCCGTCTTTATCGATCGAGCCTCGTTATCGGCGCCCATCTCGATTGTGGAAGCCTCGTCAACGAAGGTGAGGTGGCCCTTCGCCAGCGAGAGCAGTTCGGATGTCGCGCTCTGAATGGCGTCGAGTTTCTTGCGTCGAGCCTCAAGGCTGCCAAGGGCCAACAACGTTGCGAAAAGCGGGGCCATCTGGACCTGGTCGGCCACTGATATTCCGTAGAGATACTCCACTGCCTGAAAAGCGAGCGCTGCGTCGGGAGCTACCAGCACCTTCAGCGGTCGATAGCCATATGCGCGAAGTGAGTCACCGGAATCGGTCGACGGTGCCTCGCCAAGTTCCGCTGGCTTAATCTTCAGGGCTCGCGCCAAACGCTCAATTGTTTTTGCGTTCGGCTTCCTGGTCGCTCCAGTTTCAATTCGGGCGATAGCTTTTTTGCTCGTCCCCGAGACGTGCGCGAGGTCGTCCTGAGAAAAGTTCTTAAGGTGACGCCATTGTTTGAGGGCTGTGTAGCTCATTTGCTGCGCTTCTCCTGGAATATGACCAGAGTTATGGCGTCATCTAACCCCGACATCTAGCCCTAGCTTGTGGTAAGGTACCCAGAAATTGGAGGCGTAAAGAACCAAGTTCAATTTTAGCGGTAGTCAATTTGGGGTCGTTTGTCGTGCGGAGATGCCTTTCGAAGCCTCGCGCACCCCTCGAACGGACAAAGCTGGAGTAACTCCCTCGATTTCACGGATTTTTTCGAACCTGAGTGGACTCGCTCAAAGCCATTCAAAGTTCCCTCCGGTTTTAGGGGGACGTCAAACGAGCGTGAGTGCGTGAGCGTCAGTGAGGTCGGCAGGTCAAGACGCTTGTCCTGGGGTTGGAGGCAGGTTTGCCTTGGTTGCGGCGTCTAAGCTCGCGCCGATGAATGGTTTCTGAGGGTGATGGTCACAGTTAGGTCGGGTCGGTATCGTTGAGGCGCGGTCTGCGGTTCGTGCTGAGCCGTTGGCCAACCCGAGGCGAGTGTTGTCATGACAAATGTGAAGCTGGACGCTGAGCGCCTCTGGGCCAAGCGCGCCATCGCGGCGCTCGAGGCCGAAGGTCGCCGCTCTGCGGACACCCATTTGATCTCGCTGCCAATCCCGGGCCTGCCAAACCAGAGTTTCTATTTCAAAGACGAATCCGCCCACCCGACTGGAAGCCTAAAACACCGGCTGGCCCGATCGTTGTTTCTCTACGGCATTTGCAACGGCAAGATCACCGAGGGGACGCAACTAACCGACGCCTCGTCGGGCTCGACGGCGGTGAGTGAGGCGTACTACGCGCGCCTGCTTGGCCTAGAGTTCACGGCTGTCTTGCCGAAGGCCACTAGTCGGCGGAAGGTCGAAGCGATCTCGCAGCAGGGTGGCCACTGTCATATTGTTGATGATGCC
>JANXSI010000340.1 GCA_025352765.1 Devosia sp.
CGAGACCGGCAACCAATCCTGGCGCTTCAAAAACCGTAGCTGATCTCGCGGCTCGGCCAAGGCCCTACGAGACCGGCGCCATCCCGCAGAGGGGTCGCGATTGGACGCGAAAAGGGGGTCATTGTTGGAAGCGATTTGACAAGCAGCCAGCTTGCACAACTTGGGGCGCCGGGCTCGATCCCAGGCGCCTTGGTCGGAACGTGCCGCTCGATAACACTCTCTGGGCCGCCGTTGCGGCCAACCTCTCGGCTGATCGTGGATGGCGATCGTCCCAGCCTGCGTACGATCGATCGCAACGAACACTGTGTGCTGAGCCCGCGGGAGATCTCTTCCCGCTCGCTCAGACTCAACACCATCGGCGCCCGCCGCCGTTCAGCAGGTCGGATGCCGCCAGCCGGCGAGATCACTGAGAAAACGAAGAAGACCCTCTATCGAATCGGCGTCCGATCGACTTCATCGACTCCCCTGCCTGCCATCGATGCCAGATCTCCGCTCGCTGCGCTGCCGAAAGGTAGATGCGACGTCGTTGCCTCATGGCTCACACTCCATCTACAACCGAAGATTAGTGTGTTGAGCTCACCGATTGAGACCACCCCCACAAGGTGTCATAGCCGGCGTAGGCTTGCGCCAATCGCGAACTCGGCTGGGGGCTTCAAGCCTATGGTTGGGCGTATTTTTGTTGCGGCACCACGCCTGTCGAGAGGCCTCGAGCCCTTCCGAACGGCCGTCCTACGTACGAAAATGGAGTCGAACACCAGCACTTTTCTGCTCCGTGTAGAACTTCAATCCCTCGTCGCTTCGTGGGTTGGGCAGGACAGTCAAGGTCGCCCGCTCTGGCCTCAAAGCATCGGTTACACGAAGTATCCGATAGTGCGCCCTGTTCTCGGCCCGGCACATTTCCGCTTTGGCAATCTCGGTGGATCCTAGCTCGATCATGCCGAGGTCGCTCGGATCGGCGATCGATGTCGCCTTGACTTCGAAGAACCACGTCGCTCGTCCACTTTGAATCTCAAAATCGTAGCCGAGCCAGTCGTCTCCGGTTTCGCCGCAGGCATGGAACCGATACTCAGACTTCCAGCTCTTGTAGTCGACCACTCGATTTCGCCCGAATTTCGCTTTCAACCACGCGAAGGCGATGGCTTCGCCAAAGTAGCCAATAATTTTCTTTTCATCTTCGGTCATCCGGCTGACAGAGTTGCCATTCCCGCCTGATCCACCACCGCCGGCGCCTCCCGAGGGTCTTGGGATTGGCGCGATCCCGCGCGCAGTCTTTGTACTCGATGCTAGCAGCTCAGCATTGCTTTCTGCGAGGTCGCTGATCTGCTGCGTCACTGCCGCCAGGCTGGTTTGCCCGACCACAAAGCTCCCGCCGGAGTACTGCAGCATTCGGGGCGGGTTCAGGACCAGTTCGCGAGCTTTGCGCTCCGCCGCTTTCAGAGCCTCGATGTCCTCCTCTGACATGCCGTGGTCAGACAGCGTCAAAGATCGTGGCCACCCTGCCGGCCAGTGGCCCGATCGCGCTAGCCAGCCCAGCATTGCGGCCTCATCCAGAACGTCGAAATCTACCCATCCGCCGGCATTTGCCAATGCAGCTAGTCCGCCCTCCAATCCGTCGGGATCACGCCAGAAGCGCACGATTTCCGCATCCGCTCCCAGCTTCCTGATTAGGATTAGACGGACCATCGGCGCCGCCGCTTTTAGCAGCTTCAGGTTTTGATCGCCTACAGTATCAATCGACTGGCTGTTTGTAGGCAGCACGTCTAGCTCATTCACACCAAGGCGGTGGAACCACTCGGTCAACCACGATGCCAACTCCACAGGCGTGCTACGTAGCAAGGTCGATCCAGCACCCGACGGAATGGACGGCGGAGGCACATTCCGTGCAGCTACGTATCGAGACAAATCGCCGGCAGCGAATTGAGGTCTGAAAGCCCCTCGCAAGCTCTCGCGTACTTTGCCCTGCTGGCGAACCAAATGGGCTGCAAAGCCCTCCTTGTGATGAGATGTTCTATCGATCGCTTGATACGGCGGACCTAGGCTGATCAGCACAATATTCAGCGCACCAAGATCTGCGTCGAGCTCAAGCGCGGCGGTTTCAATCGAGCCAGTCCGGCAAGCCTCCATCAATCGCTTACCAGAAACGGGCTTGTCCTTGAGCTCGTCCAGTGCGGCGGCCATTTCCGTTTCTGTGCTCCACTGCTGATCGGCCAGTGCCCCTAACACTGAACCGTCAGACCACATGCCGATGAAAGGCCTTGCAACGTGAACAAGCGCCGCAATAACGGACCGCGTGTCCCTCATCGAAGCTAAGACATCGTCTTGTGAAAGACCCAACGCATCAGCCAGGCCCTGACTGGTGAGTCCGAGGCCTGTTTGCGCCATTCGAGAAGCCGCCGCGAAGAAGGCATCGCTTGCCAGCGCTCTGGACGCTATCGCCTCGCCCAAACTGGAAGCCAAAACCATCAGCTCCCGATCGGTCCCCCTAGCCGATCGGGGCGCAAGCAGCGTATCGCCCTTGTCGGACGGCACCAAGACTGCTGAATGCTGGAATGCGGGCACTTCGAGCTGGTGACTGCCGAACTGCAGCTTGAGCTCGTCTACCCATCGGATACGCAGGGCCGACAGTTTGCCCACGATCCGGTCGGCACTCGTAGTGACGAACCTGCATTTGTAGCGGACGGTCAGCAATGCGAAGCTACGAAGGTCGCCCGCGATTTCTGATTCGATTAGCGGATTGGCATTGTCGTAGAAGAACGGCTCCTCGGGCGTCCTATAGACCAACTCCATCTCGGACATGCGCTGCAAGCGACCAGGGAGCTGTGCGCTCAGGTAACCTGCAACTTCCCGGGTTTTCGCCAATGGTGGCTCGAATATGATGACGCCGGGTGCAGCGCGTGCGAGCGCAGCCACCATGGTGCGATCCTCTGCGTCGGCAATGTAGATCGTTCGGGTCTCCGTCCGGGGATCAAATGCGATCACCTCCCCGTCGATCTTCGCCAGTAGTCGCAGTCCTGTTGGCAGAGGCCGTTCCAGACTAGCCCGGGCCCAGGCGTCTTGCGTAAGAGACCAGAGCCTGTCACCCGACTGCGATGAAGACGTGAGCCATGGCCCCGACTGAACGAGCAACGGCCACGCGGAGCCCGGCTGACCGAAGACGGACAAACCCAGATCGATCAGCGCCTCGCGGGCTCGGTCAGAGCGTCCAATCGTACCCTTGGTTCGGTGGCTGACCAATGGGGCCTGCGTAGGAGGCGTCTCGTTTTCCGCCGGTAGCCAGGAGCGCCCTAGCCGCTCTCGGATTCCTCCGACAATTGGCACCCAGTGCTCGGAAACGAGAAACGCCGCGGCCGGCGAAGGCCACTGGCGTGCATTCGGCGCATGCGAATGACCGGGCCTGAAAACCGTCATGGAGACGATGCTCGGAGACTCCTCGAGCATGCGGACGATCTGCACCGCGTAGGCGTCTGCCGCGACTTTGGCTATCTCGGCATAGTCGGCTTGCCCTGGAAACCGTGAGGCGTCTCTGACGGAGAAGTCGGTGTTTGGATTTGTGAGCATATCCTGCTGATTGAGCTGACTGATCCAAGCCTTCTTCTGGTCAGCCGAAATAGCGACGTTTCGCGCCGACAATGTCTGGACCAGCCTACTTCCGCTCTGCCGAACGGGTTGGCCCGTCAAGGCAGGAAGCGGCCGAAGATGGTCGCGGACGCCCGCCTGCATCAGGAACTTGATCCACGCGTCGCGGCGGCCTGATGGAACGTGCCAATCTGCATATGGCTTCAGCCGAAACTCCCCGAGAGCTTGCAGCTCCCGAGACACCGGCCCGGCCTTTTCGAACAGCTCGTCGAGCTCCTCGGAGTGTGTTCCAGGCCAACCGCCGAAGAAGGTGTCTGACGCCCGCTCCCAACCGCTGCGGGTCGGCAAGCGAAGGTTGATCTCCGCGGCGTCAGCAAGCGCCCCCCCATCTGCGGTGCAGATAGTCAGGATGGCATGAAGCGCCTCCCATCGAGCCTGCTCCGGATCCTTAGCCTGCCCGGGGGCCGCTATTACGCCCGCTATAACCCGAAGGACCTCCCTGCGGTCATACTCGCGAACGAGATTGGAGCTTGTGAGAAATTTGCGTCCTAGGTTTGTACCGTCGCCGACGCAAGCCAGTTCGCCATGCAGGTACGTCATCCGACGTTGCACTGCGAGCGGCAGGTCGAGTGGTGTTGAGTTGGTCCGCAACGCTGGTAGGAACACGGTCGAAAGCCGGCGCCGCGTCCGTGGGTTGATCGTGTCCCGTAGCGTGGTGTAGCTGAGGCTGTGCCTCGACGCGTTTCCGGCATGGTCCGGGCTGGTCAGCGTGCAGGAACGGCCGGCAAGCTGACGAGAGGATCATCGCTCAACTGCGCGACGGATTCCAGGGTCATG
>JANXSI010000030.1 GCA_025352765.1 Devosia sp.
CGATATTGTCGTAGATCGACATGGGGAACGGCGTCGGCTTCTGGAACACCATTCCGACCTTTGAGCGGAGCAGGTTCAGATCCTCGGTGCGGCTGAGGATATTGCGACCTTCGAGGTTGACCTCGCCGGTCACCCTCTGCCCCGGATAGAGGTCATAGATGCGGTTGAGAACGCGCAGCAGGGTCGACTTGCCGCAGCCCGACGGCCCGATGAAGGCGGTGACGGTCTTGTCGCGCAGCTCGAGGTTGATGCCCTTGAGCGCCTCAAAGCCGTTGGCGTAGTAGAAGTGCAGATCCTTGACCGCAACCTTGGTCGGATGCTGGGTGGTCTTGGCCGTCGGCAACGACACCTGTGCATCCATGTTGGCGGCGGGCGCCGATGTGTTCTGGGTATCCATCGCCATTTCCTTTACTGCAGGTTGGTCCGCGCGCCGGCAACCCACCGCGCCACGATGTTGAGAGCAAGAATGGTAACCGTGATCAGCAACGCGCCGCCCCAGGCAAGCCGCTGCCAATCGTCATACGGCGAGGTGGCGAACTGGTAGATGACGACCGGGAGATTGGCCATCGGCGCGCCGAGATCGGTCGAAAAGAACTGGTTGTTGAGCGCGGTAAAGAGCAGGGGCGCCGTTTCGCCGGTCACACGGGCAATCGCCAGCAGGACACCCGTCAGAATGCCGCTCTGGGCGGCGCGATAGACGACCGAGATCATGGTCTTCCAACGCGGCGCGCCGAGCGCGGCCGAGGCCTCGCGCAGGGCGTTGGGCACGAGGCCAAGCATATCCTGGGTCGTGCGGTTGATGACCGGCAGGGCGATCAGGCCAAGCGCCGCGGCGCCGGACCATGCCGAGAAGTGGCCGAAGGGCACGACCAGCACGGTGTAGACGAACAGGCCGATGATGATCGAGGGCGCCGACAACAGAATATCGTTGATGAACTTGGCCGCTTCGCCGAGCCAGTGACCGCGCGAATACTCGGTCAGGTAGGTGCCCGCGAGAATGCCGATCGGGGTGGCGACGACAACGGCAATGACGGTCATTGCGACAGAGCCGAAGATGGCGTTGAGCAGGCCACCATCGTCGCCCGGGGGCGGCGTGCTCTCAAGGAACATCTGCGGCGTGATCGCCGTGAAGCCCTTGTAGAGCAGGGTCGCAAGGATCGCGAACAGGAAGAACAGGCCGACGACGGCGGCGACGACTGCGAGGCCCAGTGCGATGGAGTTGCTGCGGCGGCGGCTGGAATAAGTCGACATGGCGGTTCCCTACTTCACTTCCGCACGGCCGAGCATCCACTTGGCAGCGGCGAGCACGGCGAAGGTGATGACGAACAGGATGAGGCCGAGCGCAATGAGGCTCGAGGTGTAGAGCTCGCCATGTGCCTCGGCGAATTCGTTGGCGATGGTCGAGGAGATGGTGGTGGCCGGCGCGAGCAGCGAGGACGAGATGTTGTGCGAGTTGCCGATGACGAAGGTCACCGCCATGGTCTCGCCCAGGGCACGTCCGAGGCCGAGCATGATGCCGCCGACAAGTCCGACGCGGGTATAGGGGATGATGATCGCCATCACCACTTCCCAGGTGGTCATGCCCATGCCGTAGGCGCTTTCGCGCAGCAGGACCGGCACGGTCATGAACACGTCGCGGGTGATCGAGGTGATGAACGGCAGCACCATGATGGCAAGGATGATGCCGGCCGTCAGCAGGCCGATGCCATAGGGCGCGCCGCCGAACAGGATACCGATCCCCGGCACCTTGCCGATCGAGCCGATCAGCCAGGGCTGGACGGTGGTCTGCAGAACCGGCGCGAGAAAGAAGAAGCCCCACAGGCCGTAGATGATCGACGGAATGCCGGCCAGAAGTTCGATGGCGGTGCCGATCGGGCGGCGCAGCGGCTGCGGGCAGATCTCGGTGAGGAAGATCGCGATGCCGAAGCTCACCGGGATGCCGATGATCATGGCGATCAGTGAGGTGATGATGGTGCCGTAGATCGGCGCCAGGGCGCCAAAGATCTCTTTCACCGGGCTCCAGCGCTGGGTCCAGATGAAGGACGGGCCGAAGGTCGACAGGGCGGGCCAGGCGCCGATCAGCAGCGAGACCATGACGCCCAGCAGGAGGAGGACCACAAACGCAGCGGAAGCCAGCGTCATGTAGAAGAAGATCCGGTCCTGGATCACAGCGCTGCGGGCCTTGCCGAGCGCGATAGTGTTGATCTCGGTGTCCACTATTCCGCTCATGACCGCCATACTCTTTCCCCCGTCTGGCCTGAAGAAGCGGGCGCGCCGGGCGCCCGCTTCGCTAGCTGATGCGAGTTACTTCGAAAAGACCGGGGCGCCGTTGGCAGTGATGCCGGCCCACGACTTCTCGACCAGCGCGACGACCGATTCCGGGATCGCGACATAGTCCAGCGCGGTGGCCTGGTCCTTGCCCTTGGTGTAGGCCCAGTCGAAGAACTTGAGCGCTTCGGTGGCGGCAGCGGCGTCATCCGGCTGGGCATGGATCAGCACCCAGGTCGAGGCAGCGATCGGCCACGAGGTGTCGCCCGGCTGGTCGGTGATGACCAGGTTGAAGTTCTTGGCGTTGGCGAAGTCGGCGTTCGAAGCGGCGGCGGTGAAGCTCTCGAGCGACGGCTCGACAGTCTTGCCGGCAGCGTTGATCAGCTTGGTGTAGCTGAGGGCGTTCTGCTTGGCGTAAGCGAACTCGACGTAGCCGATCGAACCGGCGGTCTGCTTGACGGTGTTGGCAATGCCTTCAGAACCCTTGGCGCCAACGCCAACCGGCCACTCGACGGCGCTGTCGGAACCGATCTGGTCCTTCCACTCAGGCGAGAGCTTGGAGAGGTAGTTGGTGAAGTTAAAGGTGGTGCCCGAACCGTCCGAGCGGTGGGCGATAACGACCGGCGAGGCCGGCAGCGTCAGCGAGGGGTTCAGCGCCTTGATCGCAGCATCGTCCCACGAGGTGATGGTGCCCATGAACAGAGCGGCAAGGGTCTTGCCGTCGAGCACGAGGTCGCCCGGCTTGATGCCGTCGATGTTGACGATCGGCACGATGCCGCCCATCACCATCGGGAACTGCACGAGGCCGTTCTTTTCGAGTTCTTCGTCGCTCAGCGGCTTGTCGGTGGCGCCGAAGGTGACGGTCTTGGCTTCGACCTGCTTGATGCCGCCGCCCGAACCGATCGACTGGTAGTTGAGGCCGATACCGGTCTCGGTCTTGTAGGCGTCAGACCACTTGGCGAACACCGGGTAGATGAAGCTCGAACCGGCGCCGGAGATATCGGCGGCGAAGGCGGTCGTTGCCATGGCGAGAGTCAGCGCGGACGCGACAACCCCTGCAAAGAAAGCGTGTTTCATGATGGATCCTTTCGGGAGATCGGGGCTTTCTCGCCCCACCGACGGCTCCGCATTTCGCACACGGCCGCCTTTTAACGGGGGCAACCTAGGGGCCTTAGGCTCATGTTTTATGTCAGTTTACTGACGCTTATGTGACAGTCTAAGTCTTTGATATATATTTAGTATTTCAATAGTTACGTGTGAACTGTGCCGGAAAATGACGTCTGCTGTCGCGGGCTGCAACCTGGCCTTCCGCCTCAAGCGAGAAGACAAGACCGCGTCAGGCGCGGTCGTCTTTCAGGTGCCGCCCGCCCTCCTGGGAATGGAGGGCTGGGGCGGGTGCGCTAGCCTTCGATCTGCTCGCGAATGGCTTCCAGTTCGAGCCACTCGTCCTCCGCCTTGGCCTTGAGGGCCTCGGTGGCGGTGAGTTTGGCGGACGCGTCGGCGAAGGCCTTGGGATCGCGGGTGTAGAGCTTGGGGTCGGCCAGGAGCGCCTGCAGGCGGGAAATCTCGACGTCGCGGGCGGCAATGGTCTTGGGCAGGGTTTCGAGCGCGTGCTTCTGCTTGAACGACAGCTTGGCCTTCGGCGGGGCAGCGATCGAGGGCATTGCGGCGTTGCGATTGCCCTTGGGGCCCTTCACCGGAGCTTCCGGGGCCATCACTCCGTAGCCGCGCTGCACCACCATGTCGGAATAGCCGCCGGCATACTCGGTCCATTGCCCCTCGCCTTCTGCGACGATCACCGAGGTCGCGACGCGATCGAGGAAGTCGCGGTCGTGGCTGACGACCATGACGGTACCTGGATAGTCGCCGAGCATCTCCTGCAGCAGGTCGAGGGTCTCGAGATCGAGGTCGTTGGTCGGCTCGTCGAGGACGAGGAAGTTCGACGGCAAAGCGAGCGCCCGCGCGAGGGCAAGACGGCCGCGCTCGCCGCCCGAGAGTTTTTGCACCGGAGTGCGGGCCTGCTCGGGGGTGAACAGGAAGTCCCTCATGTAGCCCATGACGTGCTTGGGCTGGCCGTTGATGATCAGCGTGTCGGAGCCGCCATTGGTGAGGGCTTCCTTGAGCGTCGAGGTCGGGTCGAGTTTCGCCCGACGCTGGTCGAGGCTCGCGAGTTCGAGGCTGGCGCCGAGGCGGACCTTGCCACTGTCGGGCTGCAGTTCGCCGGTCAGCAGCTTGATCAGCGTGGTCTTGCCGGCGCCATTGGCGCCGATGATGCCGATGCGATCGCCGCGGATGATGCGGGTGGTGAAGTCGTTGACGATGACGCGGCCATCGAAGGCCTTGCTGATGTGCTCGGCCTCGGCGACCATCTTGCCGGACATGTCGGCTTCGGTGACGGTGAGCTTGACCTCACCGACAGAGCGGCGCTGGTCCTTGCGTTCCTGCCGCAGGCCCGAGAGACGCTCGAGGCGGCCGACGTTGCGCTTGCGGCGGGCGGTGACGCCGTAGGTCAGCCAGTGTTCTTCGCGGACGATCTGGCGGTCGAGCTTGTGGCGGGCGAGTTCTTCTTCCTCGAGCACCGTATCTCGCCATTCCTCGAATCCAGAAAAGCCCTTGTTGAGGCGGCGCGTGGTGCCGCGATCGAGCCACATGGTCGATTTGGTGAGATCCGCGAGGAAGCGGCGATCGTGGCTGATGATGATCAGCGCCGAGCGCAGCGACTTGATCTCGGCCTCGAGCCATTCGATGGCCGGAAGATCGAGGTGGTTGGTCGGCTCGTCGAGCAGGATGATGTCGGGTTCGGGCGCGAGCACGCGGGCGAGCGCGGCGCGGCGCGCTTCGCCGCCGGAGAGCCGCGAGGGATCCTCGTCGCCGGTCAGCCCCAGATGTTCGAGCAGATAGCGGGCGCGGAACGGATCGTTGCCGCCTTCGAGACCGGCCTCGGCATATTCGAGCGTGGTCTTGTAGCCGGACAGGTCCGGCTCCTGCGGCAGATAGCGAATGGTGGCGCCGGGCTGCAGGAAGCGCTTGCCGCCATCGGGCTCGATTTCGCCGGCGGCGATCTTGAGGAGCGTCGACTTGCCGGAGCCGTTGCGGCCGACGAGCGCGATCTTGTCGCCCGGAAGGACCGACAGTTCGGCGCCATCGAGCAGCAGCGTGCTGCCGAGGGTGAGCTTGATCTGCTGGAGCGCGAGGATCGGAGCGGCGGCCATCAGAGGTCCACCAACTGCTGGAGGGCGGCGGGGACCCAGGGTTTCAAATCTGTTCCGGCCTGCGGCGAGATGCCAAGGCCCTCAACCAGGGCTGCGCCGTGGCGGGCGTAGACGACGTAGCCGTCGATGATCGCGAGAAGGTCGTCCGGCCGCAGCCGTTCCGCCGCGCGGCGCGCGTTGGCATTGCTCATGATGTAGATCGTTTTCGGTTCGAGTTCGCCGGCGGCCAGCGCCTGTTGTTCCCCCGCGTATAGACTCTGGAGGGCAATGTCATCGGTCCGGCCGAGATAGACGATGTCGGTTCGGATATGGTGCTGATAGGCGAAATACTCAAAATCGCGCCATCCCATGATGCGGCGGCGCGTCCGGACGGCGCGGATGCGGTCAAACCCAGCGTCCACGGCCCGGGCCCAGAACGGGGATGTGAGACCAGTCTGCCAGACCGAGGCGGGCGGCGGCACGTCCCGGCGGAAATCCCCCCAGGCGGCACGAGAGTCGACGATCTGCGCCACCAGCAGGAGGCCGAGTGCTGCGACTGCGAGCCGGTTGGGAAGCCGACGCGCGCCGACAATCACTGCGCCGAGCGTCACCAGATAGAGCATGGGCCAGACGAAGCGACCGGTCGAGCGGAAGGTATTGCCGATCGTTTCGAGCAGGTGCGGCAGCGGAATGGCCTCCGCCTGCCGGTTCAGCAGGCCTACGACATTCGAGAGAGCGAACACGCCGCAGACGAGGCAAGCGAGAAGCAAGGGAAGCCAGCGGGATCGCAGCAGGCGGCGCAGATCGACAATCGAGCCGGAGAGGATCGTGAGGGCCAGCGCGCCAAAGATGCCGATGCCCAGGAAGCTCAGCCCCTCATAGTCATAGGAGCTGTGCAGCAGCGGCGGAACGAGCTGGGACCAGCCGTGGCTGATGACAAATCCGACGAGGTTGAGCCGGTAGTAGCCGAAACCGTCGCTGCCCAGAGACCCCGTGTAGAAGAAGCCGACGCCCCACATCACGGTGATCACAACCAGGCCGGCACCGATTGGCTCCAGCCACCCCGCAAGGCCCGTGAAGCGCTGGCGCCAAAGGCGCTGCAGCCAGCTCGCGGCGTAGAGGGCGAGGACCATCGCCAGAAGATAGGCGTGGATGGCGGCGGTCACGCCCAGAAGCAGCGGCCAAGTCCAGGGCCGCGGTGGATCGCGCCGGGCATAGAGATAGAGTGCCGCGAGAATCGTCCAATGCCCGGCGAGCGCCATGTGGAGCGGAAGCCGCGCAAGAAAAGCCGGGGTGAGAACGGCAAAGCCCGCAGCGAGCACGGCGACGAGGCGCCGGGCATTGAGTTCGCGGGCGAACCGGTAGGCAAACAGCGCCTGCAGCACGAAGCAGGTTAGCCACCAATAGCCCCAATACTGGAACGGCCGCGGCAGCCAAGGCGAGAGCAGCTTGAACGGGATGGCAAACAGCGGCAGCCCGTCGACAAGGCCGATGGAGTTGGCGAGTTCAAGCCCCAGATCCGGGCTGTCGCCCGGCGGGATGCCCCATGGCCCGTCGCGATAAGAGAACCACCCCAGGGTGTGCATCGCCCGGTCGCGGAGGGCGAGCCAGGCGATGTTGTCGGGGATCAGCACCCACCAGCCGGCAAAGACGAAGAAGGCCGCGATGCCCAGCAGCACCGCAGCCATTCCGCCCAAGGCGTCGCGCATTCTTTCGGGCAAGGCAGCTCCGGCAGATCAGTTGGCGATATCTAGGGGAGCATGAGGCTTCAAGGCAAGCCAAGTCGGTGGGTAACCAGGTCAGTTGCCAAGCGGCATCTGCGACTGGATGCCGAGACCCTCGACCAGATGCGCGCCGCCTTTGGCGAGGATGATGCGGCTGTCGATGATGGCAAGCAGGTCGTCCGGGGCGAGATGGGCGGAGGCCGTCAGGGCTGCGGGCACATCGAGTTCGTATAGGGTGTGAGGGTCGAACGCCCCGGTGGCCAGCACCTCGGCCTCGTGGCTACGCAGGTAGCGCATCGCCTTTTCATCGGTTCGGCCAAGATAGGCGGAGTCGATATCCATGCCGTGGGTGACGGCGAAATAGCCGAGCGGCTTCCAGTCCTTGCCGGGGTTCTGGACGGGAACGACGCGGATGCGGGTATATCCGGCGGATGCTGCGCGCTCCCAAAACGGCGAGACGAGCGGCGTGTCCCAGGTGCTGGACGCAGCCGCAATCCGGCTGGCGAAACTCAACAGGCCAGGGGCGGAATCAGCCGCTTGGGCGGCAAGGGCGAGGACAGCCAGCGGCAGCGCCACAGCGGGACGGAACCGGCGTGCGACCAGGACGACCGCGCCGATGGTGACAAGATACAGCAGCGGCCAGACGAAGCGCCCGGTGGAGCGGAACGTCGACGCCAGGTCGCTGACCCATCTGGGGATCGGAATCGTCCCGAGGTGGACGCCCGAGAGCTGCAGGTTCATCGAGAACGCAAAGACCATCATGGCCAAGACGACGACCACCAGCGGCAGCCAGCGACGATGGAGCAGTGGCGACAGTCGCGGGCGTGCCGCAAGCGCAAGGGCGAGCAGTGCGAGGATACCGATGCCCAGGAAACTCAGTCCCTCGTAATCGTATTTGGCATGGGGCAGATCGGGGAAGATCTGCGACCAGTGGCCGTAGGTCAGCAAAGGCCACAACAGGTTGAGCTTGTAGTCTCCGTAGCCGTAGTTGCCCATCGAGCCACTGACGAAGAACCCCGCCGTCCAAAGCACGACAACCGTGACAGCCAGAGCGACGAAGAATTCGACCACTGCCGCTCGCGGCGCGACACGCTTCGTCCACAAACGCTCGGCGAGTGCGGCCAGCCAGAGCGCCAGCACCATGGCGAGGAGATAGGCGTGGATGGACGCTGTCACCGCGACAACTATGGGCCACATCCAGAGCGCGGGGGGGCTGCGGCGCACATACAGGTAGAGCGCGGCCAGCAGCGTCCAGTGTCCCGATAGCGCCAGATGCATCGGCACGCGGAACATAAATGCGGGGGTGATCAGGACGAAGGCGGCGGCGACCAGCGACAGCAACCGGCTGGCTCGCAGCTCTCGAGCGATCGCATAGGCAAAGAGCGACTGCAGCATGAAGCTCAGCAGCAGCCAAATGCCCCAGTACTGGAACGGATCGGGCAGCCAGTCGCGCAGCGGTTTCAGCGGCAGGGCAAAGAGCGGCAGGCCGTCGACCATGCCGATCGAGCTTGCGAGTTCGATCCCAAGATGCGGGCTGGCACCGGGGGGCATGCCCCAGGGCGCGGCGCGAAAGAACATCCACCCCAGCGTGTGCATGGCGCGGTCGGCGACGTTGAGCCAACCGATGTTGGTGGGAGACAGCGTCGAGGCGCCGACGAACAGCAGGAAGGCTGCGAGCCCGAGAAGGATGGCGGCCAGCCCGCCGAGAATGTCTCGCTTGCTACCCGGAAATGCCGTCTTGTCTTTCAATGTCATGGGCTGGACTGCATCTTCCGACCGCTGCGGTTTGTCGCCGCTTGTGCCATGCAATGATGACCCGCGTCCCGGGGTTCAACGGCGCGAGGCGAAAATGGGGACTGGGGCGCCTAGTTGGCGAGCAACATGCTCTCGAGGCCGAGACGCTGGCGGAGGGACAGGCGCTTGTCCGACAGATCGGCGATCGTATAGCCATCGAGCACGTCGAAGAAGGCGTTGAGCGCCTCGCGAAGGGCGCCGTTCAGATCGCAATTGTCGGCCAGCGGACAGACGATGTCGGAGCCGCCCTCGAAGCACTCGGCCATCGCAAAACTGTCCTCGGTCAGCTTGATGGTGTCGAGCAGGGTGATTTCGGCGGCGGGACGGCCGAGGCGGATGCCGCCCTTGCGGCCCCGCACGGTCTCTATCAGACCGGCCTCGACCAGCGGCTTGATCAGCTTGAACAGGAACAGTTCCGAGATCGAATGCGCCTTTGCGATATCGGCGATGCGGCTCAGCCCCGGATCGTTCACCGCACAGTAGATCAAAGTGCGGATCGCGTAGGTCGACTGGCGTGTGAGCCGCATATCCATGTCCCGAAGAGCCGGCCGCTGAACCGCGTGACCGTTTAGTTGATCATTTCGCTCCAGTTTATAATGGTTCTAAGCAATGTCAACGCGTCACACCGGCAGATAGGGCCGGTGAAGCGTCAGGTCGGCCGCTCCCAGGCGATCGGTCGCCGTGAAGTTCTGGTGCCAGTAGGGGTAGATCAGAACGGGCTGGCTCACCTTGTCGAGGCGCGCGACCTCGTCGGCCGAAAGGTTCAGTTCGGCAGCCTTCAGGTTGTCTTCGAACTGTGTGGTGGTGCGGCCGCCGATGATGACTGACGTGACGAGCGGTCGCTGCAGCAGCCAGGCGAGGGCCACCTGCGCGCCCGAAACGCCGCGCGCCGCGGCGATCTCGTTGATCACGTCGACGATATCCCAGAGCTTGTTCCAGTCGTAGATCGGCGGCTCGCGGAAGCCCATCGCCTGGCGGCCCGACTCCGGGCTGGTGTGGCGGGTGTATTTCCCCGAGAGCCAGCCGCCGGCGAGCGGCGACCAGATCAGGACGCCGACGCCCTGATCGTGCGAGAGCGGCAGGAGTTCGTATTCGGCCTCGCGCGAGTGCAGCGTGTAGTGGATCTGCTGCGAAACGAAGCGCTGCTGGTTGTGCGCGTCGGCGATCCCCAGCGCCTTCATCAGGTGCCAGGCCGAGTAGTTGGAGCAGCCGACGTAGCGAACCTTACCCGACTTGATGAGGGTATCGAGCGCCTCCATGGTCTCCTCGAGCGGCGTCTGCCCGTCCCATTCGTGGACCTGGTAGAGATCGATGACGTCGGTCTTCATGCGCTTGAGCGATGCCTCGGCGGCGCGGATGATATGCCAGCGGCTGAGGCCGCGATCATTGGGTCCGGGACCAGTGGAGAACCGCACCTTGGTGGCCAGCAGCACCCGGTCGCGACGGCCATCCGTCAGCGCTTCGCCGATGATGCTTTCAGACCGCGTCCGGCCATAGACGTCGGCCGTGTCGACGAGATTGATGCCATGGTCGAGGCAAAGGTCGATCTGACGCTGGGCGTCGACAACATCGGTGGCGCCCCAGACCCCGTCGCCGCCGAACGTGGCGGTCCCGATCGCGAGCGATGAGACTTTGAGGCCGGAGCGGCCGAGCAGGCGATAGTCCATGGTCAATCCTCCGAATTCCCAGACGTTCTAGCGCGCGACAGCGAGGCTTGTAAGGGGCTGTCGAGGGCGCATGCATTTCCGACGCTCCAACGTTCTTTACAGGCGCTGTCGAAATGGCCGGGCGCCGCGCGACATTGGTCTGAGCCGCCAAGGGGAGTGAGTCATGGCCGAGTTGAACTTGCTGATGGAGGGGATTGTCCTCGGAGAATGCCCACGCTGGCATGAGGGGCGGCTGTGGTTCTCCGACTGGGGAGCGCGGCAGATGATCGCCGTCGACATGTCGGGGCGGCATGAGGTCATCGACCGGGTCGACGCCCTGCCCTTCTCGTTCGACTGGCAACCGGATGGGCGTCAACTGGTGATCGCCGACAAGATTTTGTGGCGACGCGAACGGAACGGCGTTCTCGTGCCCTGGGTCGATGTCGGCCCGCACGGCGAGATGGGGTGGAACGAAATCGTCGTCGACGGTCGCGGCAACACCTATATCAACACAATCAACTTCGCCTTCCCGGGCGGCGAGTTCAGGCCCGGTCACGCGGCGCTGGTGCGGCCCGACGGAACCGTGACGCGCGTCGCCGAAGGTCTCGCCTTCCCCAATGGTATGGCGGTGACGCCGGACAACGCGACGCTGATCATCGGCGAGAGCTTTTCGACGACGCTGAGCGCCTTCGACATCGCGCAGGATGGCACGCTGTCGAACCGCCGGGTGTGGGCCAAACTCGACGGCGGACCGGACGGGATCACCATGGATGCGACGGGCGCGATCTGGAGCAGCGCCGGGCCCAAGGCGATCCGGGTCCGGGAGGGGGGCGAGGTGTTGCAGACGATCGACCTCGACCGCTTCTGCTTTGCGACGATGCTGGGCGGCGAGGATGGCCGGACGCTGTTCATGGTGTGCAACGAGTGGACGGGATCGACCACGAACCTGCAAAAGACCGGGCGCATCTACTGGACGCGGGTCGACAGTCCGCGGGCGGGCTGGCCAGGATAAGGCCGACGAATTCCTGTCTCACCGTTGGGGAACCGTGTCGGCAGTTGGATCTTGTGATTGCAACTGGCGCGGATTTCCGCGCGCCCAACGGAGACAGAGACGATGCCGCAACCGACCCCCAGCTACCCGGCGGGCTCGCCGGACTCACCCTCGAGCAAGCCGACCGTTCCCGATTCCGCGGCCCTCAAAGCCGACGCCAGCGCTGCGCTTGACGAGGCCAAGACTGTGGCCGGCCAGGTCGCAGCAGAAGCCAAGGATCAAGTCTCGCATCTGGCGGAGCAGGCCAAGGCGCAAGTGGCCGAGGTGACCGACAAGGTCAAGGGCGCGGCGACCGAGCAGAAGGAACTGCTGGCCGCCCAGATTGGCGGCGTCGCCGACTCGATGCAGCGCGTCGCGGCCGACCTCGAGTCGACGAACGGCTCGAGCGCCGGCTATGCCAGAATGATCGCTGACAACGCCGAAAAGCTCAGCGACACCATCCGCGAAAAGGACATCGACCAGATTCTCGCGATAGCGCAGGATTTCGGTCGCAAGCAGCCGGTGGCGTTCATGGGCGCAGCCGCACTGCTCGGCTTTGCAGCGAGCCGTTTCCTCCTCGCGTCAGCGAGCCGCAGTCTGCCTGCAGCGGCTCCGGCGAACGATCGGGATAGCACCGCCTACGCCCCCGTGAACAACGGCCCGACCAGCTCGAACAGCCCGAGCGCGACGGGCGGCGGCAATGGCGCCAGCTTCGGTTCGACCTATGACGCAGGGAGGACATGATGGCGACCGGCGAACCGGGCCACATGCTGAGCGATCTGCTCGGCGGGCTGGCCTCAGATATTTCCGGGCTGTTTCGCAAGGAGATCCAACTGGCAAAGGCCGAGGCCTCGGAAAAGCTCGATGAGCTGATCAAAGCCAGTCGCAATCTGGCGATCGGCGGGGTGCTGGCAATCGGTGCGGTCGGGGTCTTCCTCGCTGCCCTGGTGAGCGGGCTTGCCGCTCTGCTGGTACAGCTCGGTCTGGGAACGACCACGGCCAACTTCATTGCGGCGATCGCCGTCACGGCCGTCATCGGCGGCATTGCCTGGGCGATGATCCAGCGCGGCCTCACCGAACTCAAAGCCAAACAATTCAACATGGAACGCACCACGCAGTCGCTGCAGATGGATGCGGCCGCAGTGAGGGAGAGCATCTGATGGCATACGAAAGCACGAACAAGTCCGCGGCTCAGCTCGAGCGTGAAGTCAACGAGCAGCGCAATCGCGTGGAAGCCCGCATCGGCGAGATCAAGGACCGGCTCTCTCCCGGACAACTGGTCGACGAGCTCCTCAGCTACACCAAGAATGGCGGCAGCAATTTCGCTGGCAACTTCGCCCAGCAGGTGACGTCCAACCCCATTCCGGCGACGCTGGTCGGCGTGGGCCTAGTGTGGCTCATGGGATCGAACCTCGGGGGGACGCAGGAGCAACCGCCGGCGGCGCCACGGCCCCGTGATAGCGAACAGGAGTTTCCCTATGCCCGGGTC
>JANXSI010000056.1 GCA_025352765.1 Devosia sp.
TCGACATCGCGGCGCGCTTGCAGGGCGCGAACATGACCAGCAGCCTGCTCGCCATGCTCGAGCTGGTGCAGGATTCCTAGGACGAAATGTACTGCTTGAGGGCGAGCGATTCCTGCTCGGTCTCCTCGATCTTGCGCTTGACCACATCGCCGATGGACACGATGCCGATCAGGTCGCCGCCCTCGACCACCGGCAGGTGGCGGATGCGGCGCTGCGTCATGGCCTCCATCACCTCGTCGATGGTGGCGTAGCGGCCGACCGTGACCACATCCCTGGTCATGACGTCGCTCACGGGCCGCGACGAGAGCGCGGACCAATCGTTGCCCAGGTGGCGAACCACGTCACGCTCGCTGACAATGCCAACGACGCGGCCGTTGTCCACCACTACGGTGGCGCCGATGTGCCGGCTGTTCAGCATGGCGACGGCGTCGGCGATCGTGGTGGTGCTGGCCACCGTGTGGACGCTGCGTCCCTTGCTCTGCAGGATGGTCTCGACTTGCATCTCTTCCTCCTCTTCGGGCGGCGCTTTGGCCGCGGACTCGCGCCGTGAACCGGTTTGACGAGCGGGGAGGAAGTCTGCGCCCCCGTCGCGCAAGGAAAAAGACAAGGTGGCTGACCCTTGTGGTCAGCCGGGCGATCAGCCTTCCCGATGCCCCGGAGACCAGCGGACCGCCTGCTGGCGGCGCGGCTCGGGAAGATCGGAAGATTTGAGGGCGATGCGGGCGGCTTCGAACACCACCGCCAGGGTGAGGGCGAGGATCGGCGCTGCGAAAAGGACCGCGCCGATGTCGAGTCGGTCCCCGAAGCTCAGCGGCTTGAGCGGCACCAACCCCGTCAACACCGCCCCGGCGCCGGCGAGCAAGGTTAGGGAGAACGAGACGATGGTCGCCGTGGTGAAGGCCACCGCGCGGCGCGTCGACTTGCGACGGGGGCGGGCGACAGGACTGGCGGGGGGCTTGGACATGGCAACGACTCACGCTGGGCTTCACAAGCCTGTGAATGGATCAAACCAATGCGGAGTTTGTTCGTAGCTAGAAAGGCAAGGCGCGGACCATAGCGGGGCACAAATGTGGCTGCCCCGCCTGTCGCCGGCGGAGGCTTCGATGAACAAGACCGTGTCTTTGTGCCTGGTGCTGTCCTACACGATGCTGCTGACCCCCGCGCTGGGGCAGGAGGCAAGTTCGGCGCCGATGGCGCCAGAGACGTCCGCGTCCCTGCCGGCCGATACCTCGTCGAGCGCGGCGCCGGCCGAAACCCCCGTCGCCGATCAAGCGATGATCGACGCTTGGCAAGGCTCGATCACGTCGCAGATCCAGGCGTTCCGCACCCATGATGCACCCGGCGCGCTGAAGCTCGCGAGTGCCGAATTCCACCAGTCCTTCACCGACCCTGAGCTTTTCTACAAGGCGATCATCGGCTCGGGCTACCAGCCCATCATCGACTCGCGCAGCGAGAGTTTCGGCGATCACAAGCTGATTGCGCCCGACATGGCGCTGCAGGACGTGAAGCTGCTGGGCACCGACCAGTCGGTGTACGAGGCGATCTATCAGATGGTCAAAGAGCCCGAGGGCTGGCGCGTCGCGGGCGTGCAACTGCTCAAGACGCCGGCGATCGGCGTCTAGCTTTCTTGCCAGCGGGCCGGCGCCCGCCTATCACTCCCGCGCCGCAAGCGGGAGTTGACCATGGCCTTTCTGTCCGAAGCTATTTTGCGCATCGCCCCGTCGGCGACGATGGCGATCACCCGCAAGGCCGCCGACATGAAGCGCGGCGGCCGCGACATGATTTCGCTGTCGGCGGGCGAGCCGGATTTCGATACGCCGCTCAACGTGCGCGAGGCGGCGGTGCGCGCCATGGCCGAGGGCAAGACCCGCTACACCAATGTCGACGGTATCCCCGAGCTCAAGGACGCCGTCGCGCGGAAGTTCAACCGCGACAACCACCTGGGCGTCACGGCGGCCGACTGCATGGTGTCATCGGGCGGAAAGCAGATCATCTTCAACGCCTTGCTGGCGACGCTGAATCCCGGAGACGAGGTGGTGATCCCGGTGCCGTACTGGGTCAGCTACCCAGAGATCGTGCGCTTTTGCGACGCAACGCCGGTGTTCGCGTCGGCGGATGCCTCGACCGGCTTCAAGCTGACGCCTGAGGCGCTGGAGCGGGCAATCACCCCCAGGACCAAGTGGCTGATCCTCAACACCCCGTCCAATCCGAGCGGCGCGGCCTACACCGCCAGCGAGCTCAAGCAGTTGACGGACGTTTTGCTGCGGCACGAGCACGTCCACATTCTCACCGACGATATCTATGAAGTGCTGGTCTATGATGGCGGCACGTTCGCGACCGTCGCCGAGGTCGAGCCGCGGCTGCTGCCGCGGACGCTGACCATGAACGGGGTCAGCAAGTCGCACGCGATGACCGGCTGGCGTATCGGCTACTGCGCCGGGCCGAAGGAGCTGATCGGAGCGATGGTGAAGCTCCAGGGCCAGTCGACCACCAATCCCTCCTCGATCGCGCAATGGGCGGCGGTCGAGGCGCTCGACGGACCGCAGGAGTTCCTCGCGAGCTGGCGGGCCAAGTTCCAGGAGCGGCGCGACCTTGTCGTTGCGGGGCTCAATGCCGCGGTCGGCATCGACTGCCTCGTGCCCGAGGGGGCGTTCTATGTGTTCCCCTCGATCAAGGCGCTGCTGGGCAAGACCAGCAAGGCCGGGGTGCGGCTCGATACCGACGAGCAGTTCGTTCTGGCGCTGCTCGAAGAGACGGGCGTGGCGCTGGTGCATGGCAGCGCCTTCGGCCTCGCCGATCACATGCGGCTGAGCTACGCGGCGTCGAACCGGGAGCTCGAAGAGGCGGTGAAACGGATCCAGGCCTTCTGCGCCGAGATCACTTGACTCACAGATAGTCGGCGAGGCTGAGACCGTTGCCCTTTTTGGCTTGCGTGCCGGTGCTCCCGAGCATCGACAGGGCGGCGCTGCCCGAGCTGCTGGACGAGGAGTCCGAGAACATCTGGTCGATGCTGGCGATCGAGCGATAGTTGGCGAGGGCGGCGGCGTAGAGCTGGCTGGACCAGCCGGCGGCGCTGCGCTCCTCGGCGCTCATCGAGCCGTAGGCGCTGATGATGTTCTGGGCGAAGCCGGAGGCATCGCTGCCGGAGGCTGCGGCGTTGAAGCCGGCGAGCACCGTTGCGTTGGACCGCTGGTGGATTTCGGCCTTGGCCGTCGCGACTTCGCCGGCCGAGAAGCGGTCGCCCTGGTTGAGCGCGATGGCGGCCAGCGACCGGCTGTCGAAGGTCGAGACGTCGAGCAGTTGGCCGGATTTCTGCGCAGCGTTGAACACCACGGTTTTTCCGGCGGCCTTGGCGTCGGCATATTGCTTGTCGAGCGCGGCGCGGGCGTCGCCGGCAACAGCCGAGAAATCCCGCGGCGTGGCGGTCTCGCCGGCGGTCGCGCGGGTGATGTAGTCGGCGACGATGTCGCCGGTAACCGACGGCATGGTGTTGAGGTCAGTGGCCAGGGCTTTCTGCGCCTTGAGCACGGCGTCCTTCTGGACGGTCCAGGCGGGCGTGGCCTTTTCCTCGGGCGACGCCGCGTCGAGATAGGTGATCGCCGCCTTGTAGATGCCCTCGACGTCGCCGGTGACGCGGGCGAGGGCGAGGGAGCCGGCAAGGGCGCCGTCCTGGCGGCTCTTCGCCTCGGCCTTGGCGGCGGCCTGCTCGGCGTCGGTGAACTTGCTCCCGGCATTGGTGGCGATGGCAAAGAGGGCCCGGCGGTCGAGCGAGCCGAGGTCCGGCACGTCGGTCTCGGCGGGGGCCTGCGCGGCGATCAGCTTGTCGAGAGCCGTCCGGGTTTCGGCGATGACGGTGTCGAAGCTCTTGAGGGCGAGCGCGGCCTTGGCGGCGTCGGAGAGGGTGACGCTGGTGGCACTCGAGTCGGTCGAGCCGCTGCTCGCGGCGGCAGCTGCGACTGCCGCCCGCGCTGCGGCGAGGGCCGCGCTGTTGCTGCCGGTGAGGGCCGAATAGGCCGAGCT
>JANXSI010000103.1 GCA_025352765.1 Devosia sp.
CACTCGATGCGGCGCTCTGCTGGGGCTGGATCGACGGCATCCGAAAATCCTTCGACGACAAGAGTTTCCTGCAGCGCTACACGCCGCGCGGCAAGACCAGCATCTGGAGCACGCGCAACCAGGAGCACGTGGCGCGACTGATCGCGGAGGGCCGGATGCAGCCCACGGGCCAGGCGCAGGTCGATCTCGCCAAGGCCGATGGACGTTGGGCCAGGGCGTATGATGGCTCGGCGAAAATGGAAATCCCGGCCGACTTTCTGGCAGCGATCGAAGCCGAGCCGAGGGCGCTCGAGCTGTTCCAGACCCTCAATTCGCAGAACCGCTTCGCGCTCGCCTTCCGGGTGCACAATCTGAAGACCCCGGCAGGACGGCAGAAGAAGATCAAGAATTTCGTGGCGATGCTGGCGCGCGGCGAGACGATCTATCCCAACGGCAAGCGCAAATGACCCGTCACGTGGCCTTCCTGCGCGGGGTGAACCTCGGCAAGCGCACCGTCAAGAGCGGCGAACTCAAGGCGGCGTTCGAGACGATGGGGTTCGCCAACGTCAAGACGCTGCTGGCGAGCGGCAATGTGCTGTTCGATGCCAAAACCTCGAGCGGACTGCAGGGCAAGATCGAGGCGGGGCTCAAGACGCAGTTCGGTTTTGCGGTGGGCACGGTGCTGCGGACGGTCGATGCGCTCAAGGCGCTGGTCGCGTCGGACCCGTTCGGGGGCCGGGTGGAGGATGACGGGCAGAAGCTCTACGTCATGCTGTTCGCCGAAGACCTGCCGAAGACGCTTGCACTCACAGGCGTGGCGGGAGATTACGATGTGTTTGTGGGGGGGCCGCGCGAGGTGTACCTCGTCGGCTATCGCAAGCCCGACGGGACGTATTCGGCGGGCGGGCTGCTGCTGATCGAAAAGCAGTTGCCCAAGGGCATGCTGGTCACCACACGCAACTGGAATACGATCTTGAAGGCCATCGCATGATCACCGTGTTCGGCTCCATCAACCTCGACCTCATCGGCAAGGTGAGCCGCATTCCCCTGGCGGGCGAAACCGTGCCCGGCGACAGTTTCTCGACCGCGCCGGGGGGCAAGGGGGCGAACCAGGCCCTGGCGGCCGCCCGCGCCGGATCGAAGGTCCGCATGGTCGCGGCGGCCGGCAAGGACACCATGGGCGAACAGGCGATCGCGCTGCTGAAATCGGGCGGCGTCGACCTCAGCGCCGTGCGGCGGCTCGACCTGCAGCAGGGCGTGGCGATGATCTTTGTCGATGTGCATGGGGAAAACGTCATCGGGATCCTGCCCGGCGCCAATGCGGCCATCGGGGTCAAGGACGCCGAGACGGCCCTCGAGCCAATGGGCAAGGGCGATATCCTCGTGGTGCAGCAGGAGGTGCCGCAGGAGGCGACGATGCGGGCCCTGGCGCTGGCACAGCTCAAGGGCGTCACCTCGATCCTCAATACCGCGCCGTTCCTTCCGACGACGCAGGCGGTGGTCGGAACGGCCTCGATCGTGGTCGCCAACGAAACCGAATTCGCGCTGCTGCTGGGCGGGGAGGTCACCGACCTCGAGGCCGCGATGGGCAAATGGGCCAAGAGCCGGCGGCAGACCATTATCGTGACGCTCGGTCCGGACGGGGCTCGGGCCGCAACGCCGGACGGCGCGTTGAGCGTGCCCGCACTGCCGGTCGAGCCGGTCGATACGGTCGGCGCCGGGGATACCTTCGTCGGCTATCTCGCGGCGGGCCTCGATGCAGGTCTCGATCTCGAAGCGGCCATGCTGCGGGCGGCGGCGGCGGGCAGCCTTGCCTGCCTCAAGCCCGGGGCCCAGCCGTCGATCCCGACGGCGACCGAGGTAGACGCGGCGCTGCGCTAAGGAGAGGTCATACTCTGAAGTCCCTCCCGTTTGCGGGAGAGGATTGGCTAGCGCAGCATCGGTTCGAGGTGGTCCTCGAAGAGCAGGCCGGGACGTAGGGCGGCAGCGGCGGAGTAGGTTTCCTCGGCCTTGAGCGAAAGGCGCAGGAAGGCCGCCATGCCCTCCGGGCCGGCGGGGTCGGCCAGCGTGTAGAACCCCGTTTCAAGCCGGCGCAGGATCTCGCGCTTGGAGCGAATCATCTTTTCGGTGACACCGGGACCGTTGCTCATCGAGACCCCGAGCTTGAGGTAGTCGTGGAGCGGCGTCCCAAGGTGCCAGGCGGCGGGGACGGTGCGGAACAGCTGCAGCAGGAGTTCGAGGTCGGTCATGTTGGTGAGCGTCAGGTCATAGCGGGCGTCGGCCTTGCGGCGGTCCCAGACCAGCATCGAATCCATCGACAGGCAGGTCCATTTGTAGACGGCGGGCGCGAGCTCACGGTCTGGCCCTGCGCCGACGAGCCGCAGTCTTGTGCCGGCCTCGTCGAACTCGTCGAGCGCCACCGAGACGATGGCGTGATGCGCGAGCGCGGCGACGGCCTCGCTCAACTTGGCAGGCTTGAAACGATCATCGACGTCGAGGATCGCCGCATAGGGCGCCCCGATCCGATCGAGCGCGACATTGCGGGCGCGCGAGGCGCCGCCGCCGATCGTACCCGAGGCGAGGAAGCGCTGACGCGGATCGCGCAATCCGGCGGAGGCCAGCAACGCCTCGTAGTCGAGACCGTCATCGGCAATGATCCAGTGTTCCCAATCGGCGTAGGTCTGATCGAGCACGCTGCGTGCACAGGGGCCGATCCAGCGCGACGCCTCGAAGGCCGGGGTGATGATGGCGACGGTTCCGGTCACTGGAGTGCGCCGTTCGGCAGAGGCTTGAAGGGCACGTGGGATGCTCCCATATTTGGCCGGTCCGCCGGTGCCGCTGAAACTTGGGCCGGGGGACAGCGTTGCTTGAAAAAGGACGGTCCTTGATGTCCCGTGTCTCGTTGTTCTCGGCCCCGTTCCTCCTGGGTTTCGACGCCTATGAGGAACGTATCGACCGGCTCAGCCGGGCCACGGACGGATACCCGCCCTACAACATCGAGCGCACCGTCGACGCCGACGGCGCCGAGCACTTCCTGATCTCGATCGCGGTGGCGGGGTTCGCCCTCGCCGACCTCGACGTCCTCTGGGAAGACAACCAGCTCGTCGTCCGCGGCAAGCAGAAAGACGAGGCTGACCGGCAGTTTCTCCATCGCGGGATTGCCGCCCGGCAGTTTCAACGGAGCTTCCTGCTGGCCGACGGCGTTGAGGTCAAGGATGCCCTCCTCGAACACGGCATGCTGGTCATCTCGGTGCTTCGCCCCAAGGCGCAAAAGCTCGCCCGCCATATCGACATTCGTTCTGCCTAGAAAGGGGAACACCATGCAAGACAGACCAGAACAGACCGTTTCGGACAACCCGCTGCGGCACCTCACCCCGGCCCAGTTCATGGCGCTCGGTGGCAATGCGGTGGTCTATATCCGCCCAATCAAGGGCGCCAAGCTTTCCGAACTGATGGAGGAAGAGGCGCTGGGCGAGGAAGACCAGACCGAAGAGTTCCAGATCGTGGTTTCGGCTGACGGGTCGCCGCTCCTGGTGGCCGACAGCACCGAGGCGGTCGAAGAGTGGCTGTCCGACAAGAACTTCGGGATCGTCGCGCTGCACTGAGCAGCCGATCCGGCTCAGGCGGCCCGGGTGGCCGCCATGGGCTGGGTCAGGATGGCGTAGAGCCGGGCCGGTTCGTTGGTGCGGCGCAGCGCCTCGACGACCGAATCGGTGCGCAGAATGCGAGCAACGCGCGCCAGGGCCTTCAGGTGATCGGCACCGGCGCCCATCGGGGCCAGCAACATCATCACGATGTCCACCGGCTGATCGTCGACCGAGTCGAAATCGACCGGCCGCTCGAGCTTCATGAACACCGCCATCACGCCCTTGAGCGCGGCAAACTTGCCGTGCGGCACGGCAATACCATTGCCGAGGCCGGTCGAGCCCAGTGACTCGCGGTCGTTCAGGGACTCGAAAATCTCACCGGCCGACTGGCCGGTGAGTTCTGAGACCTTGTCCGAGAGCCTGGCAAGAACGTCGTGCTTGGTCGCGATGTCCGTGCAAACGAGAACGGACTCCTCGGAGAGGATGTCTGCCAGTTCCATACAATTGACCCTAAAATGTCTTCCGGAGCTTTGTCTGGCCCAGGGCTAGTTGGCCCGCAAGGCTGGATCAATCCAGCCAATATTCCCATCGGCGCGGCGGTAGACCACATTTAATCCACCATGTCCAGCATGGCGGAACATCACGATATCGGCCTGCGTCAGGTCAAGTTCCATCACCGCTTCTTCCACGCTCATCTGCCTGAGATTCTTGGTCGTCTCGGCAATGACGGGGGGTGAATAGTCGTCGGCGAGTTCATCGGACCCGTCGTCGGGCGAAGCCAGAATGTAGCTTTGCGCCTCGAAGCCGCCTTCGGCATTGCCGTGGCGGTGCTGCTTGAGCTTGCGGTTGTAGCGGCGAAGCCGCTTCTCGATGGTCTCGGTGAGGATTTCGTAAGCTGAGATGGCATCGCCGCCATATGATGTGGCCTGCAGCACGGTACCGGAATCGAGATGGACCATGCAGGCGGCATTAAATCCCGAGCCCTCGGGCTCGAGTGTCAGATGGCCGGTATAGCCGCCGTCGAAGTACTTCTTCACGACGGTATCGAAGTGTCCTTCTGCCCGAGTTCTGAGGCTTTCGCCTACATCCATATTCTTGCCTGAGACGCGTAGAGTCATAGTGCTCCTCTTGGGCTGGCTCGGGTTGATCCTCCATCGGCCGGTGCAGAACCCGACCACCGTCCGCAGCGCCGAGTCTAGACCCTCGGAACGCCAAGGGGCAATGCGCATGATCGGCTGGTGGTTCAATGAAATGCCAGCACCCGCCTCAGCAGGACCGCAAATCAGTGCGCGGCGACGAGCGCCCGCTTCTGCCGCCGGCGGATCACCGAGGACGGGATGTTCATCGCCTCGCGGTATTTGGCCACGGTGCGGCGGGCGACTTCGATGCCCTGCTCCTTGTGGAGCATGTCGGCGATGGTGTCGTCGGAGAGAATGTCGGCGTGCGGCTCGGCGTCAATCAGCTGGCGGATGCGGTGACGCACCGCTTCGGCCGAATGATCGGCGGCTCCGGTCGAAGAGGCGAGCGCCGTGGTGAAGAAGTACTTCATCTCGAACAGCCCGCGCGGGGTCGAAATATACTTGTTCGCGGTGACCCGGCTGACGGTCGATTCGTGCATCTCGATGGCATCGGCCACGAGCTTGAGCGTCATCGGACGCAAGAAGGCGATGCCGCGGTGGAGGAAGCCGTCCTGCTGGCGGACGATCTCGGTTGCGACCTTGAGGATGGTCTGGGCGCGCTGATCGAGGCTCTTGGTCAGCCAGTTGGCGGTCTGCAGATTGTCGACGAGGAAGCTTTTTTCGGTGGCGTCGCGGGCCTTGCTGCTGACGCTGGCGTAATAGGTGCGGTTGACGAGGACACGCGGCAGGATGTCGGAGTTGAGCTCGATCAGCCAGCCGGCCGGACCCTCACGCACGAAGACATCAGGCACCACCGATTCGACCGGTCCGCGCTCGAAGGCGCGTCCGGGCTTGGGATCGAGCGCCCGCAGCTCGGCCAGCATGTCGGCGAGATCGTCGCGGTCGCAGCCGACCGCCCGGCACAGCGCGCCCATGTCGTGGCTGGCGATCAGCTCGAGATGGTCGATCAGGCGCTGCATCATCGGATCGAGCCGGTCGCGATCGCGCAGCTGGATGGCGAGGCATTCCTTGACCGAGCGGGCGAAGAGGCCGAGCGGATCGAGGGTCTGCAGCTTTGCGAGCACGGTTTCGACGCGGTCGAGCGGCGCCCCGAGCTGCTCGGCCACCGCCTCGAGCTCGATGGCCAGATAACCGGCCTCGTTCAGCCCATCGGCGAGAAAGCGGGCGATCAGCCGGTCGCCCGGATCGGTCATCAGCATGCCGATCTGGTCGCCCAGGTACTCGCCCAGCGTCGGCCGCGCCGCCACATACTGGTCGATGTCGGGGGTTTCGCCGCCGTCGAGGCGGCCGCTGCCGGTGTTGAAATCGCTGCCGAGCCGATCCTCGCCGCGCTGTTCGGGAAAGACGTTCTCGACTTCGGTGTCGAAGGAGCTGGCAATACCGTCGGCGTCCTGGATGCGGTCGCCATGATCGACCGTGTCTTCATAGGCGCTCAGTTCGGCCTGGACTTCCGGGGCATCGGCGGGATCGGTCGCCTCGATGCCATCCTCGCGCTCGAGCAGCGGATTGCGCAGCAACTCGGCGTCGACGAAGGCATTGAGCTCGAGATGGCTGAGCTGCAGCAGCCGAATCGACTGCATCAGCTGCGGCGTCAGCGTCAGCCCTTGCGATTGCCGAACCTC
>JANXSI010000111.1 GCA_025352765.1 Devosia sp.
CCGACCACGATGGTGCGGCCCTTCGGCCGGGGCGGGAGATGCCGGGCGATGGCGTGCGCCGGATCGGCCGCGGCGACGGCGGTGCGGAACAGGCGCTGCAGCAGATCGCGATCCAATTGAGTCCCCCCGCACTTGATGACCACGTCACAATGCCGTCATCTGGCGCCACTAGCCAGACCTTCCCGCCGAGCCAGTTTACCCGATAAATGACCGAACGTTACGCCATCTACTACGCGCCCGCCGCCGAGTCTGCGCTCTGGCGCAAAGCCGCGGAGTGGCTCGACCAGCCCGATATCGCGCCGCTGGCCGCCTCTGCCCGCCGCTACGGCTTTCATGCGACGCTGAAGGCGCCGATGGCGCTGAGGACCGGCGCGGACGGGGCAGCCCTGCTGGCGGCGGTCGAAGATTTTGCCAAAGGGCACGCGGCGGTCGGGATGGGACCGGTCGGGGCGCATTTGATCGACGGGTTTCTGGCGCTGACGCCGGTCCGCCAGCCTGAGGTGCTGACCGATTTCGCCGCCGAGGTGGTGGAAGCGTTCGAGCCGCTGCGGGCGCCGCTCAGTGCCGACGACCGGGCGCGGCGGCTCAAGGCGCCGCTGACGCCGCGACAGATCGAATTGCTCGACGCCTGGGGCTATCCATACGTGCTCGAAGAGTTCCAGCTCCACATGACGCTCACCGACCGGCTGGCGCCCGAACAGCGCCCGGCGCTGCAGGCGCGGGCGGCCGAATGGTTCGCCGATGCACTGGCCGTGCCATTGACGCTTGACCGGCTGGTGGTTTTCCACGAAGCAGCCCCCGGGGCGCCGTTCCGGCGGCTCGACGGCGACTTCCTCCTCAAAGGTCCGCGCACATGACCGAGACGGTTTTCCGCAATGCCAGGATCGTGCTGCCCGAAGAGGTGATCGAGGGCAGCGTCCGCTTCGACGACGGAGTGATCACCGGGATCGACGCCGGCGCTTCGGGCGTCGGCGAGGATTTTGCCGGCGACTATTTGATCCCCGGACTGGTGGAACTGCACACCGACCATCTCGAGAACCACTACCGGCCGCGGCCGGGGGTGTACTGGAACCCGTTGGGGGCGCTGCAGGCCCATGACGTGCAGATCGCCGGCTCGGGCATCACCACGGTGTTCGACGCGGTGCGGATCGGCTCGGATCCCGAAACGCCGGGGATGGGCGACCATGTCGAAGTACTGATCGAAGCGATCGAGGCGGGCGTCGCCGACGGGCGGCTCAGGGCCGACCACAAGATTCACCTCCGCTGCGAATTGCCGGCACACGACGTGGTCGACGATTTCGAGCGCTTCGCCGACGTGCCGCTGGTGCGGCTGGCCTCGGTGATGGACCACACACCGGGGCAGCGGCAGTACCAGACGGTCAGCAAATACATCCAGTACTACAAGGAGCGCATGCGCTTCACCGATGCCGAGATGGATGCCTATATCCTCGAGAGGCACGCCGAGCAGGCGCTGTATTCGGACAAGCACCGCAAGGCCATTTTGAAGCGCGGGCTGGAAGCCGGGATCGCGTTTGCGAGCCATGACGATGCGACCGAGGAACATGTGCGGGAATCGGTGAGCGACGGGGTATCGATCGCCGAGTTCCCGACGACGCTGATCGCCGCCGAGAAGTCGCATGGCGCGGGGCTCGCGGTGCTGATGGGGGCGCCCAATATCGTCCGACGCGGCTCGCATTCGGGCAATATCGCCGCCGCGGATCTGGCGCGCGAGGGCTGCCTCGACGTCTTGAGCTCGGACTATGTGCCGGCGGCGCTGATCCATGCGGCGTTCCTCTTGCCGAGCCTCGCCGACAACATCAGCCTTCCCGACGCCATCCGCATGGTGAGCGCGACGCCGGCCAAGGCCGCGCATCTTGCCGATCGGGGCGAGATCGCACTGGGCAAACGCGCCGATTTGGTGCGGGTGCGGCCGCATGGCGAAATGCCGGTGGTCAAGGGCGTCTGGCGCCAGGGGCATCGGGTCAGCTGATGCTGGTGCTCGTCGTCGGCCCCTCCGGCGCGGGCAAGGACACATTGCTGAACGCGGCACGAGCCGCGCTCGCCAACGACGCGAACTTCGTCTTCCCGCGGCGGGTGGTGACGCGGCAGGCGGTGGCGGCGCTCGAGGACCACGACTCGGTCAGCGAGGCCGAATTCGCCGCCGCCCAGGCGGCGGGGGCCTATGCGCTGAGCTGGAGCGCCCATGGCCTCAGCTACGGACTGCCGGCGCGCCTTGTCGATGACCTCAAAGCCGGGCGCACGGTGGTGTTCAACAGTTCGCGGGCCATGGTGGCCGAGGCGCAGGCGAAATTTCCCGGCACCCGGGTCGTTCTGGTCGAGGCGACACCCGAGGTCCGGGCGAAGCGGCTGGGCGGGCGCGGCCGCGAAACCGAGGCCGAAATCGCCGCGCGGCTGGCCCGGGAAGTCCCCGCCGCCCTCCCCGGGGCGATCCGGGTCGACAATTCCGGCCCGCTCGAGCGCGGGATCGCGGCTTTTCTCGCGGCGCTCAGGCAAATCGCAGAAGATTGAACCTTTTGCCTCCGAACAGCGTTCTTGCCCGAAATACGTCATGGTTGAGGGCTGAAGTATGAGCAGGAACGGTCTTTACGGTCTGGTGGGGGTACTGCTGATCGCTGTCGTCGCGCTCGGCGGGTATCTGGTCTACCAGCAGAACCAGAAGCCGGGCCTCGAAATCACCGTCGACAAGAGCGGCATCCAGGTGAACGGCAATGGCTGACGAGGGCGACGGCGTGGTGCTGGCGGCTCTGGTTCGCGAACTGGCTGCACAAGGCCAGGGCGGATTGCCGGGAAGCCACCCCGAGCGGCTCGTGTCCTACCCAATCAAGGGGACGATCGACGTGGTGGCCCTTGCCGAGGCAGTGGAAAATGCGCTAGGCGGCGTGACCTCGGACGAAGACGGCAAGACGCCGGCAGAATTGAACGCTGCCAATGACGGATGAGAATTGCTGGCCGCTCTCCGGGAAAGCGGCAAAGCGTCAAGGCACTAAAGACACCTTCCCAGTCTAATCTCCTCCAACCAAGGGCTTAACCCAATGAACCGCAATACCTGGATTATCATCGTCGTCGCCGTGATCGTGATCATCGGCCTCATCTGGATCTTCAATCGTGGTCCGGCGACCACCACCCCGGTCGCTCCCGCCAGCTCGTCCTCGAGCTCGGTCGCTCCCGTGAGCTCGTCGTCGGAAGCCGCGCCGATGGCGCCGTCGTCGTCGTCGGAAGCTGCCCCGATGGCCACGTCGTCGTCCGAAGCCGCGCCGATGGCGACTTCGTCGTCGGAAGCCGCGCCGATGGCGACCTCGTCGTCCGAAGCCGCTCCGATGGCAACTTCCTCGTCGGAAGCTGCCCCGATGGCCACGTCGTCCTCCTCGGCCCAGTAAGCCGAACCGCCTAACGAAAACCCCCGCCAGCAATGGCGGGGGTTTTTTCTTGCCCAGTGGTCAGTCGCGACGGGCCCGGTGGCCCGGCCGGCGGTTCAGGGCTCGCCGAAATTGTGGGTGGCCTCGCTCACGGCGGTGCGGGCCGCTTCGACGCTCGAGAAAATCTTGCCGTCTATGGCGAAGGCGTTGAGCCGGACGGCGAGGAAGCGATAGCCCTCATCGGCGCGGACGACGACGCCGACCGGCTCGCCATCGACATCGATGGCGATGGGCTTGGGGGATGGCGGCCGTGAAATGGTCTGATGCTGCATCAGACATGCCTCCAGCGGCGCCGGGATGCGGCGACCGGGGTGTTAGGGGAACTGTGAGACGCGAGAGTGACGGGGTCAGAAGACCCGGTTTACATTCGCCAGTTGCGAGAACACCGTTTGGGGCAGGCACCGCGTTTGGCATGAATCCCGGCTTGGGCGTCGATTGCGTCGAATCGAATCATGTCTCGTCCCTCCCGGTCATGGACCCGCAGGTCCGATCGCCAAACTCAGGCTCGAAGATGGGCATCAATGCCGGATCTGCAAGCCGCTCCATGGCGAATTCACTCCGCCATGGAGAATTGATAGGCCGATTTGTGCGCAGGCGCAAACCCGGCCGTGGATCATTTTGAGGCGAGTTGGGGTTGCCTGCCCCTACTCTGCCGCAACTGCCGGGCGACCGGCCACCAGCAGCGCCTGGTCGAGATCGGCGAGGATATCGTCGATGTGCTCGATGCCGATCGAGAGCCGCACATAGCCCGGGGTGACGCCGGCGCTGAGCTGTTCGGCCGGCGACAATTGCGAGTGCGTGGTGGTCGCCGGGTGGATGGCGAGCGAGCGGGCGTCGCCGATATTGGCCGCGTGATAGAGCAGCTGCAGCGAATCGATGAAGCGCGCCCCTGCCTCGCGGCCGCCGGCGAGCTCGAAGCCGATGAGCGCGCCCTTGCCGCGGGTCAGGTATTTATCGGCGACCTCTTTGAGCTTGCCGGTCTGCAGCGTCGGATGGTTGACGGAAATCACCTCGGGGCGCCTGGCGAGCCAGGCGGCGACCTTGGCGGCGTTCTCGAAATGCCGGTCGACGCGCAGCGCCAGAGTTTCGAGGCCCTGGATGGTGAGGAAGGCATTGAACGGGGAGAGCGCAGCGCCATGGGTGCGGAGCAGCGTGGTGCGGGCCTTGAGGATATAGGCGATGGGCCCGAGCGGCTTGGCCGCCTCGACCCAGACGGCACCGTGATAGGCCTGATCGGGCGTATTGAGCAGCGGCTGCCGCTCCGGGTAGGCGGCCCAGTCGAAATTGCCGCCGTCGACGATGACGCCGCCGATCGAGGTGCCGTGACCGCCAAGATATTTGGTCGAGGAATAGACCACCACCGCGGCGCCGTGCTCGAACGGCCGGGCGGTGAGCGGGGCGGCGGTGTTGTCGACGATCAGCGGAATGCCGAACTCGCGGCCAATGGCGGCGATCTCGGCAATCTGCAGCACCGCAAGTTTCGGGTTGGGCAGGGTTTCGGCGTAATAGGCGCGGGTCTTGGCGTCGGTCGCCCGGCGGAAATTCTCGGGATCGGCCGGATCGACGAAGCGGACCTCGATGCCGGCCTCGCGGAAGGTGTTCTTGAACAGATTGTAGCTGCCGCCATAGAGGTCGGTCGAGGCGACGATGTTGTCGCCGACGATGGCGAGATTCTGCACCGAATAGGCGGTCGCCGACTGGCCGGAGGCGACGGCGAGCGCGGCGACGCCGCCCTCGAGCGCGGCGACGCGGGCTTCGAGCACGGCGGTCGTGGGGTTACCAAGGCGGGTGTAGATGTTGCCCAGTTCCTTGAGCCCGAACAGGTTCGCCGCGTGCTCGCTGTCGTCGAACTGGAACGAGGTGGTCTGGTAGATCGGCACGGCCACCGAGCCGGTCGCCGGGTCCGAGCGCCAGCCGGCATGCAGCCCCTGCGTCTCTGGATACTTCGAATTGACGGTCATGGTCCGCTCCTCTTGTTTGTCGGGCGGCAAACTAGCTGGACGGCGATGGCTGGGCGAGGTCCTGTCTACCAAAGACACGCAGGACAAGCGAAAAAGCTGCCCTCGCCAGCTCGGCGATTGGAAAGGCGGCCCCGGATCATTTTGGACGCGGCGGCGAATTCGATAATGGTTGCGGTAAATTGCGCCGGTCGGGCAGCATCTTGAAATCGATTGCACGATCTGTTGAGGTAGGGCTGCAACGTCATCGCCAGCGGCCGCAGAGCCGCACGCAGCGGTTGAGGGACCGCCGGGCGTTGCAGGGAGAATGAGGGTGTCTGATATCGAATCCCGCGACAAGCCGCGGGCCCGGCGCGGCGCGCCGCGCTCGGGCAAGCCGACGCTGCGCACCATCGCGGAGATGACCGGGCTTGCCGTGACGACGATTTCGCGCGCGCTCAACAATGCGCCCGAACTCAGCCAGGAAACGCGCGAGCGGGTGCAAAAGATCGCAGCCGAGATCGGTTACGTGCCCGATCGCACGGCGCTCCGGCTCAAGACCGGGCGCACCCATGTGGTCAGCCTGATCCTCGATCCGCACGACGAAATCCTCAATTTCAGCCAGTCGCTGGTCAGCGGACTGAGCACGGCGCTGCGCGGGACGCCCTACCACCTGGTGATCACGCCGACCGCCGGGAACGCCTCACCGCTCGATCCGATCAACTATGTGCTGCGCAACAAGATGGCCGACGGGGTGATCTTTTCGCGTACCGAGCCCGACGACGCCCGGGTGAAGCTGCTGCTCGAGAACGACTTTCCGTTCGTCAGCCACGGCCGCACCGAACTCGATGCCGCCCACCCCTATGTCGACTACGACAATTTCACCTTCGCCTACGCGGCGGTGAAGCGGCTCCATGCCAAGGGCCGCAAGCACGTGTCGATGATCATGGCGCCGGGGCGATTCACCTTCGGGCGGCACCTGCGCGACGGTTTCGTCAAGGCTGCCAAAGAGACGGGGATGACCTACGAAATCGAGACGCGGGTGACGCTCGACCACGAGGCCGAGGCGATCCGGCTCGCAACCATGGCGCGGCTGGCCGAAGGCAACGCGCCGGACGCCTTTGTGTGCCCGGGCGATGCGGTGGCGCTGGCGGTAATCGCGGGCCTGACCGATTCCGGCCTCGTCATCGGGCGCGACGCCGACATCGTCACCAAGCAGATGAGCGGCATCTTCTCGCTGGTCCGCCCCAAGGTCGACGTGATCAACGAGGACATCGCGCTGGCGGGCCTGCAGATGGGCGAATTGCTGCTGAAGCGTTTGCGCGGCGAACGGGTCGAGACGCTGCAGATCCTGCAGGTACCGCGAATCCCGTTCTAGGCGACAGCGCCCTCAGTCCCGCGCCAGAACGATGATCCGGTCGCCGGCCTCGTAAGTCAGGGCCTCAGACTTCTTCGGATTGACCACGACGCCGCCCATGTTGCGCGGATCGTCGGCCGTTTCCTGGCGCTTGCGGACATAGCCCATGGCGACTTCGCCGCGGCGGCGGCAGGCCTCGGTGACGGTGTAGAAGGTGATGGGCTGGCCCAGTTCGAGGTAGGCCTCGGCCGGGCGCATGTAGATCTCGGAGCCCTGCTCGTCGAGCAGATCCTCGAAGATCGCGCCGATGTTCTCGTTCTCGCTGGCCTGGGCCAGCATCAGGCTCACCAGCTTGTTGGACACGACGAAATCGTCGGCCCGGGTGACTTCGGCGAGCTCGCGGTTGCGCACGTCGATCATCTCGGAGACGACGTTGATGTGGCTGCCGGACTCCTCGGCGATCTTGCGCAGATGCAGCAGCGTCACGAGCGTGCGCGTGTCGGTCGCCTGGGCGTCGAAATGGTCGGAATAGCCCAAGACCAGCACATGGTCGTAGGAGGGGATGTCGAGCCCCTCGAGCGCGGCGCGGCTCGCGGTATCGACGATGCCGTATTCGACCTGGAGGTTGCTGCCCGAGATCAGGAGCGCGCCGACCTCGTCCTGCAGTTCGGGCGTATCGGCGGCGATGGTCAGCACGCTGCCGGGCGCCACGTAGCGGCTGAGTTCGAACGCAATGATCGGGCCGCGGCGGTTCCAGCCGAGCAGCAGCGTGCGCTCGGCGGCCTTTTCGGTGCGGCGATAGAGGGCAATGGCGGTGTGATCGACGCTCGAAGGGCTGGCGGTGACCTTGATTGCGGCATCGTCCTCGGCGATCAGGATCGCCTTCATGCCGGACTGGATCTGGGTCTCCATCGGCGGGTTGAGATAGACCTTTCCGGCGGCGTCGCAGAGACCCATCAGGATCGAGGTGTCGTAGGCCATCAGCGCGTCGCCGAAGCTTGAGCCGACGATGGCGGGCTGGGCCTGCGTGTAGATCTCGCAGCCGTCGAAATCGAGCAGCTCGGAATAGACCGCCGAGAGGCCCGACTGGCGCGACGAGTGGACGACGATGCGGGCGATGAGGTCGTCGGCGAGCACCAGTTGCACCTCGGGGCCGCCGACGACGCGGGCCAGCTCGACGTTCTTGGCATCGCGGATTTCGGCGGCGATCTGGTATTTTTCCGGGCGGCGGCGCGGGTCGTTGACCAGCGCGAGGACGGTCTTGATGACGCGGCTGTCGGGATCCTCGGCATCGGGCGACAGCACAATGATCGAGCGCGAGGTCTGGGGGCTGGTGATGCCGAGGTCGCCGAGGTCGGTCGGGTCGCCCGAGCGGCAGATGATGCGGGTGTTTTTGAGGTTGGGGACCTTCTGGGCGATCTCGTCTTCCATCTCCACTTTGTCGCGATCGGCCATGATGACGATGCGCGGCCGGCGGCGGCTCTGGTTGGCGATGGTCAGCTCGGAAATGATGTCGAAGATCGAGGCCGACCAGTTGAGAATGATGGTGTGGTCCTTCTCGAGCACCTCGGAGCGGCCCTTGCGCAACTCGTCGAGCTTGCCCTCGAGGCCGGTCGAGAGCACGCCAATCAGCGCCGAGACGATGAAGATGCCGCCCAGCGTCACCGCCAGCATGACGACGCGGAAGCCCCAGCCGGCGTCGCCGCCCATGGTGCCGCTGTCGAGGGTGCGCATCAGGCTTTCCCACATAGCCTCGCCGAAGCTGAGCGAGTTCCCGCCTTCGGGGGCGATGCGCAACAGCGCGAGGATCGCCGAGGCGGCGACGATCACGGCCAGCGAGATCACCGCCAGCCAGCCCATCAGCGCGATCGGTCCGGCGGCCATCGACTTGTCGAAGGCGTAACGGAGCCTTGCCCCCAGACCGCGCGTCCTGGTGCGTGATTTTGCCATGCCGGTGTCCCCCAAACTCGTCTCTTAGCACTCAAGCAGCCGGCGCGTCCGTTGAGAAGACGGCGCGACACTGGCGCACGGTTTTCATATTCGGCCATGAAATGATAGGAAGACTGACGAAACAGACGGCGGACGCAGATTGCGAGCAGTGCGGGCGATTGTGAGTGCGATGATGGTGAGCGGCCTCCTGGCCGGCTGCAGCAGCGTCGATTTTCCGGGATTGGCGAGCATTGCGCCACATCATGCGGTACGCAGCGCGCCGCCGCCCGAGGTCGCGCCGCGCGAGGCGGCGCTGCCGCTGCCGCCGGCCGGGCATGGCGAAATCGACATCTTCATCGCCAAGTATTCGAACCTCTACAACGTGCCCGAGCCGCTGATCCGGCGCATCATCGTGCGCGAAAGCGGCTACAACCCGCGGGCCCGCAACGGCCCGTATTACGGGCTGATGCAGATCCGCTACGATACCGCGCGGTCGATGGGCTATCAGGGCTCGGCCTCGGGGCTGCTCGATGCCGAGACCAATCTGCGCTACGGGGTCAAGTATCTGAGCGGCGCCTACATGGTGGGCGGCCGAAACTCCGACCAGGCGGTGCGCAACTATGCCCACGGCTATTACTACGCCGCCAAGCGCAAGGGACTGCTCGAGGAAGTCGGGCTGCGGTAGCGGCGCGCCGGCACTGCCTCCGGCCCACCCCTCATCCGTCTCGGCCTGCGGCCGATCCACCTTCTCCCACAAGGGGAGAAGGCCCACCCAAGCAGCAGCGCGGCAGAGACGCCGAACCGGTCTGAGATGGCGGAGGCGGCCCTATTGCCTTCTCCCCTTGTGGGAGAAGGTGCCCGAAGGGCGGATGAGGGGTGGGCCCGTCGCCCCGGGCCCTCGAGCGACGCCGCCTGTCCAGACCTTCTTGCGATTTCCAGTGCGTAACTTGCCGGAGCCAATTCCGCCGGTGATTCGGCCGCGCTAGCCCTTGTCTGGGGCAACACGGAGGGGTTCGAAGATGTTTCGCAGACTTTCGGCCGAGTTTTTCGGCACGTTCTGGCTGGTGTTCGGGGGCTGCGGCAGCGCCGTGCTGGCCGCCGGCTTTCCCGATGTCGGGATCGGCTTTGCCGGCGTTTCGCTGGCGTTCGGGCTGACGGTACTGACCATGGCCTATGCGGTGGGCGGCATTTCGGGCGGGCACTTCAACCCGGCGGTGTCGCTGGGGCTCGCGATTGCCGGGCGGTTCGACGTCAAGGACATCCTGCCATACTGGGCGGCGCAACTCATCGGCGGCGCCGTTGGCGCCGCGGTGCTCTACCTGGTTGCGTCGGGCCACGCCGACTTCAGCGCCGGCGGCTTTGCCTCGAACGGCTACGACGCGCTGTCGCCGGGCGGCTATTCGATGCTGGCGGCGCTGGTCGCCGAGATCGTGCTGACGGCGCTGTTTCTGGTGATCATCCTCGGCGCCACCAGCAAGGCGGCCCCGGCGGGGTTCGCGCCGCTCACCATCGGGCTCGGGCTGACGCTGATCCACTTGATCTCGATCCCGGTCGACAACACCTCGGTCAACCCGGCGCGCTCGATCGCGGCCGCGCTGTTTGCCCAGAACGGGGCGCTCGGGCAGGTCTGGCTGTTCATCGTTGCCCCGCTGATCGGCGGGGCCGTGGGCGCGGTGATCTGGCGCTACGTGCTGTCGCCCGGCGAAAGCCCGGCCGGGGTCGGGCAGGTCAAGTAGCCCAGGCGGCGTGAAGGTCCTCATGGTGAGCTTGTCGAACCACGAGGACCGGTTCCGCCGATCCCGACTTCGTCCTTCGACAGGCTCCGGATGAGGTCTCTGGGGCCTCGGGACGGGAGAACATCCTCGGGCGTCTGATCGGCCCCGGACAAAACGCCACTTGAACCGAATTGCCGGAGAGGGCTTATCTCTTCGCATGGCCCATTCGCACGACGATCACGACCACGACCATTCGCATGACCACGCGCACGACCATGGCGGGCATGGCCATAGCCATGTGCCGGCGAATTTCGGGGCGGCGTTCCTGATCGGCATCTGCCTCAATGTCGGCTTCGTTTTGATCGAGGCCATCGCCGGATGGCTGGGCAATTCGGTGGCGCTCCTCGCGGACGCCGGACACAACCTCTCGGACGTGCTCGGGCTGGTGGTCGCGTGGGTGGCGACGATCCTCGCGGCGCGCCTGCCCTCCGCGCGGTTCACCTACGGGTTGCGCGGCTCGTCGATCCTTGCGGCGCTGTTCAACGCGGTGTTCCTCCTGGTCGCGGTCGGCGGCATCGCCTGGGAGGCGATCATTCGCTTCAGCCACCCCGAGGCGGCGCATGGCCTGACGGTCATCGGGGTCGCGGCGGCGGGAATCGTCGTCAATGGCGTGACGGCGTGGCTGTTCGCTTCAGGCAGCAAGGGCGATATCAATATCCGGGGGGCCTTCCTCCACATGGTAGCGGACGCCGCGGTGTCGGCCGCGGTCGTCATCGCCGGCATCCTGATGATCTTCACCGGCTGGGTGTGGCTGGACCCGCTGACCAGCCTCGTCATCTGCGCGGTGATCGTGTGGGGCACCTGGTCGCTGCTGCGCGATTCGCTGTTCATGTCGCTCGATGCGGTGCCGTCGGGAGTCGATCCGGCGGCGGTGCGGGCGTTCCTGCTCGGCCAGCCGGGCGTCGACGGGCTGCACGACCTCCACATCTGGCCGATGAGCACGACCGAGATCGCGCTGACGGCGCATCTGGTGATGAGCGGCGGTCACCCGGGCGACGCGTTTCTGCTCGGCCTCTGCGAAGAACTCGAGCACAAGTTCGGCATCGTGCACCCGACGATCCAGATCGAGATCGACCAGCACAATGCCTGCGAGCTCGCTCCGGACGAAGTGGTCTGACCCCTAGCGCCCGCCGCCCGGGCTCGCCTGGCGCCACTGCGCCGGCGACATGCCGACATGGCGGTGGAAGGCCCGGCTGAACGCCGCCTCCGAGCCATAGCCCGATTGCTCGGCGATCGCCGCGAGCTTGAGCGGCGTGGTGCGCAACAGATTGGCGGCGAGCTGCATGCGCCACTCGGCCAGATAATTGATCGGCGACTGGTCGAGCAGGGTCTTGAACCGCTCGCCCAGCACCGAGCGCGAGGTGGCGGCGGCACGCGCCAGCTCGTCGAGCGTCCAGTCGCGCGCCGGATCGTCGTGCAGCAGCCGGAGCGCCCGGCCGACCACCGGATCGGAGGTGGCGGCAAGCCAGCCGGTCGAACGCGGGGCGCTCGACGAATAGAGCCGGAGCGCCTCGACCAGCAGCAGTTCGGGGACGCGCGCCACGCCCGCCGAGGGCCCGCGCCGTTCGGCGTCCTCGAGGGCAAAGCTCAGCCCCGCCTCGATCAGCGTCGCGACCGTTCCCTCGGGGCGCACACGGATCACTGGCGGCAGACTGCGCAGGAACGAATTGAACAGCAGCTCGTCGCAGCGGAAATAGCCGCAGACCATGTTGGTTAGCGCGCCGTCGCCGCCATGCCTAAGGATCGGAACGTCGTTCCACGGAGAGCTCGGCAACAGTTCGGCGATCTGTACCGGCTCGACCATGTCGGGACTGCCGACGAGATGGCGATGCGCCGACGGCAGAATGGCGAGATCGCCGGCGACCAGGTCGACATGGTGGCCGCCGGCGGTCACCCAGGCCTCGCCCGCCATCACCCGGTGGAAGACGATCAGCCGCTCGGCCCCGGGCGACAGCAGGTCGATGAGCGCGCAGCAGCCTGGTGAATCGAAGGCCCAGGGCGAGGTGTATTCACCGCGCAGAAACAACGCTCCAGACAGGCGCACCTGCGCCAGAACGTCCGACAGCAACGCCGTGGTCGGGTCGGCGATTGCGCGCGGCGGTGTTTCGGTCAGCTCGCCCGGTAATTCGATCATGGTCATTTCTGGTGGCCCGGATGATTGGTTGCCCCCACCGCGGCGGTGTTGTGCGCCCGGTTTCACTTGGACGTCAAGACGAGGATTCAATGCATAATTTTTCGATCAATGGGATTATTGTCGGGGCGAGCAGCGTTACGGCCGGTCCGCACCGACGGACCTCTCGGTATCTTGCCCGGACGGCCGCCGCACTTGCCGGCGCCCTGGCGCTGTCGCTGCTCGCGGGAGGCGCTATGGCCCATTCGGGCGGAGCGATGGTGATGGGCGACAATCCGCTGGCGGACTCGGTCCGCGAGGCGAATGCGCGCTTTGCCGATGTCGAGGTGGCCAAATCCGAGGGCTACGCGCCGATCCCCTGCGTGTCGGGCATCGATGGCGGCGCGATGGGCATCCACTACGTCAACGGCGACCTGATCAAGGACGAGAAGGTCGATATCGCGCACCCCGAAGCGGTGATGTACGAGCCCGGCCCCGACGGCAAGATGACGCTGATCGCCGTCGAATACATCACGCCCAAGGGCCCGGCGGAGCTGGGCGGGCATCTGTTCAGCTTCACCAACGCGCCTAACCGCTACGGCCTTCCAGCCTTCTACGAACTGCATGTGTGGGCCTTCAAGCAGAACCCGACCGGCGCCTTCGCCGACATGAACCCCGACGTTTCGTGCGACGCCGCACCGATGCCGGGCAAGTAAGCCTCCGCAAACTTCAACCAGGACAAATGACATGAAACGCTATGTGATCGAACGCGAGGTGCCGGGGTTCGGCGCCAATGACGACGCCGGCTTCTGCAATGCCGCCAAGGTCTCCAACTCGGCGCTCTCCAAGCTCGCGCCCAAGGTGCAGTGGGAACATTCCTACGTCGTCGGCAACGGCACGGTGTGCATCTACCTCGCCGAAAGCGAGGACGCTATCCGCGAGCATGCGCGGCTCAGCGGCTTTCCAGCCAACAAGATCACCGAAGTGGTGCGCATGATCGACCCCACGACGGCGAAGTAGACTCCGGGGGCTTTCCCCGGGGTGAAGCGCGAACCGCCCCTTTCCCGACTCCGGGGAGGTTCGCGCTGCCTCCGCATGGCCGGCGACCGCAATAGTGGTTGCGGCAGGTGCGGCGACAGTGCTTGAACTGCCGGCCATGGCCGACCCGCTTTCCATCACCGCCAGTTTGTCGCTCGATCCGGCCGAGATCGAGATCAGCTACATCCGGGCCTCGGGGCCAGGCGGGCAGAATGTCAACAAGGTGTCGAGCGCGGCGCAGTTGCGCTTCGACCTCCGCCGTTCGCCATCGCTGCCCGATGCGGTGGCGGTGCGGGCGGCCAAGCTCGCGGGATCGCGGCTCACCCTCGATGGCGTCATCGTCATCACCGCCGACCGACACCGGACTCAGAACCAGAACCGCGAGGACGCGATTGCGCGACTGCTCGAACTGCTGCGCGCCGCGGCCGTGCCACCCAAGCCGCGACGAGCCACCAAGCCGACGCTCGCCAGCAAGACCCGCCGGCTCGAGGGCAAGACGCAACGCAGCGGCGTCAAGAAGCTGCGCTCGGGCAAGCCGTCGCTGGACTAGGCAACCAGCCCGTCGACCGGCTTGATGCCGAGGCTGTCGGGGAACACCTTCGTCGAGAGGTCGCGTTCGGCGATGCCGAGGTGATCGCGGAGGGCGCCCTTGAGCACGGCGCGCAGATCCATCGACGGATAGAGGTCGCGATCCTCGAACAGCTTGCCTTGGCCGAGGCCGGGCCAGTCGGCAAGGACGCGCCCGCCCTTGACGGCGCCGCCCAGCAGGAACGCGGTGGTCGCGGTGCCGTGGTCGGTGCCTTCGTTGCCGTTGATGCGGGCGGTGCGGCCGAACTCGGTCATCACCACGATCACGGTATCGTCCCAGACCGGCGCCATGGTGGTGGCGAGCGCATCGAGCGCCCCGTCGAGGGCGCCGAGCAGTCCGGCGAGACGGCCCTCCCCCGCACCTTCGTTGGTATGGGTGTCCCAGCCGTCATAGCTGAGGGCGGCGAGGCGCGGGCCGCCCTCGTCGACGAGAAGCTTTGCGGCGCCAGCGGCGAGTTCGCGGAACGAGGCGGCGATGCCGGCGGCGGTCTTGGTGGGGTCGGTGCCCGCCAGCATGTCGGTCTGGATGCCGGCGCCCAGCGCCTTGGCCATGGCCGGATCCTCGGCGGCATAGAGATCGATCAGCCGGGCGGCCGTATCGGAACTGGCGGATTTGAGCTCGGGCGGCGTCCAGGTCAACGTCGGGGCGTCACCGCGCAGGATCAACGGCACGGTGGGCATCGCCGCAAGACCCGAGACGGGCGCCACACGCTCGCCGGCCGGAATGGCAGAGGCGGCGCGATTGAGCCAACCGGAGCGGCTGAGGCGCGGTCCGACATCGCCCGATTCGAGCACATCCTGACCGTCAAAATGCGAGCGGTCGCGATAGCCGGTGGCGACGGCATGAACGACGAGCGC
>JANXSI010000125.1 GCA_025352765.1 Devosia sp.
CGCATCGAGAACCTGGTCAAGACGTTCAGCGGCAACACTGTCGTCAAGGGTGTAAACCTCAGCTTTAACAAGGGCGAATTCATCACGCTGCTGGGCCCCTCGGGCTGCGGCAAGACCACGATCCTGCGCATGGTCGCCGGCTTCGAGCGGCCGACCTCCGGGACGATCCTGGTGGAAGGCAAGGACATCTCGCCGCTGCCGCCCAACCAGCGCAAGGTCGGAATGGTGTTCCAGGCCTATGCGCTGTTCCCCAACATGAACGTCGAGGACAATGTCGGCTTCGGCCTCAAGATTGCCGGCGTCAGCAAGGAAGAGACCCGCGCGCGCGTCGAGGAGATGCTCAAGCTCATCGGTCTTCCCGGCTACGGCAAGCGCTTCCCGTTCGAGATGTCGGGCGGCCAGCAGCAGCGCGTTGCCCTCGCCCGCGCCGTCGCGCCCAAGCCGCGCATGTTGCTGCTCGACGAGCCACTCTCGGCCCTCGATGCCAAAATCCGCGTGTCGTTGCGCCAGGAAATCCGGGCCATCCAGCGCGAGCTTGGGATCACCACCATGTTCGTGACTCACGACCAGGAGGAGGCGCTGTCGATCTCCGACCGCATCGTCGTCATGAGCGCCGGCAAGGTCGAGCAGTTCGGCACGCCCTTCGAGGTGTACAACAAACCGACGACGAAGTTCGTCGCCGGCTTCGTGGGAACGCTCAATACGCTCACCGCCAAGGTCGCCGACGCAGCCACCAAGACCGTCACCATCGACGGACAGCGCGCCACTGTGCCCGCTCTGCCGGCGAGCGCAAAGACCGGTGACGTCGTCAATCTCACCATGCGGCCCGAAGCAGTCTCGCTCGCCAATGGCCATGCCCGCGACATCGTGCTCGAAGGCACCGTTGCCGAAGTCAATTTCCTCGGCTCGGTAATCCGTCTGAAGGTCAATCTTGGTGCTGGCACGGCGATCGAGCTCGACACCTTCAACGACCAGCGCATGCCGCCGCCCCAGCACGACGAGAAGGTCCAGGTGACGCTGTCTGGAACTGACATCCTCGTGCTCGGCGACTAGGCGCGCCGCTCCTCCTGCCGCCATCGGAGCCTGCCGATGCTGAACATACTCTTCATCACCGCCGATCAGTGGCGCGGCGAGTGCCTCGGCGTCGCGGGCCACCCCTTGGTCAAGACGCCAAATATCGACGCGCTCGCCGCGGATGGAACGGTGTTCCTCAACCACTATTCGAACGCCGCGCCCTGTTCGCCGGCGCGTGCCTGCCTCTATACCGGGCTCTACCAGATGACCAACCGCGTGGTACGAAACGGCTCGCCGCTGGCTGCGCGGTTCGACAATGTGGCCCTCGCTGCCCGCCGCGTCGGCTATTCCCCGACGCTGTTCGGATACACCGACCAGTCAGCCGACCCCACCGGCCTCCCCCCCGCCGACCCGCGTCTCAAGACCTATGAGGGCGTGCTGCCCGGCTTCGACGTGCGGGTCCGCGTGCCCGAGGACGAAAAGCTGTATCTGAGCTGGCTAAGGGCCCAGGGCCTCGATTTCGCCAGCCCGGCCGAGGCGCATCTGCCGATCCGTGACGTCGGCAGGATCACCGACGCGCCGCCGGCCTACAGCAAGGACCAGACGCAGACGGCGTTTCTCGTCGACGAGTTCGAGCGCTATCTGGGCGAGCAGGAAACCGGCTCGCCCTGGTTCGCCCATCTGTCGTTCCTGCGGCCCCATCCGCCCTTCGTCGTCCCTTCGCCCTACAATACCATGTTCTCGCCCGACGACGTCGGCGACTTCCACCGTGCCCCGACGGCCGCCGAGGATGCAGCGGTCCACCCGCTGATCGGACTCGCCCATCAGGTAGCCGACGTTTCGCATTTCGCTCCCGGCATGACCGGCCGCGTTGCCGATCTCAGCGAGGCGGACTTCCGCCAGCTCAAGGCCGCCTATTTCGGCATGATTGCCGAGGTCGATGCACAGCTCGGCCGGGTGTTTGCGGCGATCAAGGCAGCTGGCGCCTGGGACGACACCTTCGTGGTCTTCACCTCCGACCATGCTGAACTGATGGGCGACCACTACGCGCTCGGCAAGGGCGGCTACCACGACCAGAGCCAGCACGTGCCGCTGGTGATCCGTGATCCGCGCGTTCCGACGCAGGGCCACCGGGTCGAAGCCTTCACGGAGGCCGTCGACATCTATCCCACGCTGCTAGCTGCCATGGGGAGCACCCCCGGACACGTCGGCGATGGCTCGTCCCTGCTGCCGTGGCTTTCGGGGGACGAACCCACCCGCTGGCGCGACGCTGCACACTGGGAGTTCGACCTCCGCGATGTCGCCGGCCAGATTGCTGAACGGCTGCTGGGCGTCGACTCGACCCAGTTGGGCATGGCCGCAATTCGCACCTACCGATGGAAATACGTCCACTTCGCTGCCCTGCCGCCCTTGCTCTTTGATCTGGTGGCCGACCCCGACAATCTGCGCAATCTGGCGAACGACCCGGCCTATGCTTCGGTCCGGATCGAGATGGCGGAGAAGCTTCTCGGCTGGCGGTCGCGCCACCTCGACCAGACGCTTGCCCTGACGGAGCTGACGCCTGCGGGCGTGGTCAGGGCACCGTCGCTCCGCTAGGTTGCGCCGATGATCATCCCGTTTCTCCCGCGCCTCGACGCTCTCGTAGCCCGCTATCTCGCTGAGATTGCCGAACCGCGGGAATACCTCTCGCTATTGCGCTGGCAGATTGCGGCGGGACATCCGCTCGACGACCGGCGCACCCTGCCCGGTCATCTGACCACCAGCGCGGTGATCGTTTCGCCTGACCACTCGCAGGTCTTGCTGATCGACCACATCGTCATCGGCCGCTGGCTGCAGCCCGGAGGACACTACGAACCGGCCGAGCTGTTCCAGAGCTCGGCGTTGCGCGAGGCCGTGGAGGAAACCGCCGTGACCGGAATCGCGCTGCATCCGTGGCACCGAGGCGAAGACCTGCCATTCGCCATCGACAGCCACGATGTCCCTGGCAATCCCAAGCGGGCCGAACCTCCGCACGTCCATCACGACCTGCAATACCTGTTCATCGCCGATCCGCTCTTGCCCCTCCGGCCGCAGGCGGACGAGGTGGTGGCGGCGGCCTGGAAGCCGGTCGATGCGCTCGATGACATTGCCCCTCGGGTGCTGCGGCGCCTCGCGGCGATCAGGGACTAGGCGAGCGCCCGCGGCACGCGCTAGTCTAGCGGGATGGAAAATCCGTTCGTTACCACCGACTGGCTTGCCGACCATCTCGATGACCCCAATGTCATCGTCGTCGATGGCAGCTGGTTCCTGCCCACGGCGAACCGCAGGCCGAGCGAAGAATTCCTTGCCGGGCATATCCCGGGCGCGGCGTTCTTCGACATCGACGGTATCGCCGATACCTCGCAGAACCTGCCGCACATGCTGCTCAGGCCCGAGGCGTTTGCGGCGGCGGTGGGCGCACTCGGCATTGGCGACGGCATGACGCTGGTCATCTACGACGAGGCGGGGCTATTTTCGGCGCCACGCGTCTGGTGGGAATTTTCGGTGATGGGCACGCCGGACATCCGGATCCTCGAGGGCGGTGGCCCGAAATGGCGCGCCGAAGCACGCCCGCTCGAAACTGGCCCGTCGAAGCGCCAGCCGGCGACGTTCACACCGAACTTCAATCCGAGGCTGGTGCGCGATTTTCAGCAGGTGAAAGCGGCACTCGCAGCGCACACGACGGTGGCCGATGCGCGGCCGGCCGGCCGGTTTGCCGGTCGCGATCCGGAGCCGCGGCCGGGATTGCCCTCGGGACATATGCCCGGGGCCGCGAACGTTCCGGCGTTAGGGCTGGTGGCCGACGGCAAGTTGAAGCCAGTTGCCGAGCTGAAGACGATGTTTGAGGCCGCCGGGATCGATGTGAAGAAGCCCGTGATCACCACCTGCGGCTCGGGCGTCACCGCATCGACGCTGATGCTGGCGCTGAAGCTCGCCGGCGCCGAGGATGTATCGGTCTATGACGGCGCGTGGGCCGAGTATGGCGCGCGCGATGATGCGGTGGTGGTGACGGACTGAGGTAAACCTCAGCCCTTGTTCTTGTTGTAGACGTCGAACACGACGGCGCCGAGCAGCACGAGGCCCTTGACCACCTGCTGATAGTCGACATTGACGCCCATGATCGACATGCCGTTGTTCATCACGCCCATGATGAAGCCGCCGACCACCGAGCCCGCCACTTCGCCGATGCCGCCCATCGCCGAGGCGCCGCCGATGAATACGGCCGCAATCACGTCGAGTTCGCTGCCGAGTCCCGCCGCCGGCACCGCCTGCCCGAGACGCGCCGCGATGATCAGGCCGCCCAGTGCCGAGAGCACGCCCATGTTGATGAACACCAGGAGCGTCAGCCGGTCGGTCTTGATGCCCGAGAGCTGCGCCGCCT
>JANXSI010000151.1 GCA_025352765.1 Devosia sp.
CCTGGACGCTCGTGGCCGCCGCCGCGCTCGAAAAGACCACGACCAGCGGCTCGATCACCATCGACGGCAAGCCGCTGACCGGGACCGTCTACCAGCGCATAATGCAGGAGCACTTCGACGACGCCTCCGTCACCATCGCCAACACCGCCAACCAGCCGACGGAAGTGAAGGTGTCGGTGACGGGCATTCCGGCAACGCCGCCGAAAGCTTCGAGCGACGGCTTCACCATCAGCCGCAGCTACTACCTGCCGGACGGCACGCCCGCCGACCTTAAGACCGTTCACCAGAACGACCGCTTTGTCGTGGTCCTGACGATGACGGCGACGGCGCTGGGCTCGGGCGAATACGTGGTGGCCGATCCGCTGCCGGCCGGATTCGAGATCGAGAACCCCGACCTCAGCGCCTCGCAGGGTGTGGCCGACCTCAGTTGGCTGACGGTCGATGCCCCGGCCCATGTCGAGTCGCGGACCGACCAGTATGTGGCGGCGTTCCGCTACGTCGAGGACACGCAGAGCTTTGCGACCGCCTATATGGTGCGCGCTACGTCTCCGGGCAGCTTCGTCCAGCCCGGAGCAACGATCGAGGACATGTACCGTCCCGATCTGCGGGCCAACACCGACGCGGGCCATATCGAGGTCCAGACTCCGGGCCAGTGAGCACCTCGATGGCCACGGCCAAATCCTCTCCACCGCGGCAGCCGCCGCGGTGGGTCGCCTACGCGCTGATCGGGCTGCTCGCGGCCGGACTCGTTGGCCTCAATACCGGTCGCGGCGCCATCCGCGACATCGAGGCGACGCTGCCGCGCACACCCGATATCGCGACGCTCCCGGTTTCGACCGAAGTGGTCGACCGCAACGGCGCGCTGCTTCGGCCCTTCACGACCGCCGACGGACGTTGGCGCCTGCCGGTGGGGATCAAGGACGTCGACAAGCACTTCGTCGACATGCTGATCGCTTATGAGGATCGGCATTTCGAGGACCATCACGGCATCGACTGGGTGTCGATGGTGCGCGCCGCCGGCCAGTTCGTTGGCGCAGGCGGGCACATCGTCTCTGGCGGCTCGACGCTGACCATGCAGCTGGCGCGCCTGATCGAGGGCGAACCCACCCGCAACATGGCGGGCAAGGTCCGGCAGATCGTTCACGCCGACGCGCTCGAGCATCAGCTCTGCAAAGAGCAGATCCTGACGCTCTATCTCAACCTCGCGCCCTATGGCGGCAACATCGAGGGCATCCGCGCCGCGAGCCTCGCCTATTTCGGCAAGGAACCGCTGCGGCTGACAACCGCCGAAGCGGCGCTGCTGGTGGCGCTGCCGCAATCGCCCGAGGCACGGCGCCCCGATCGCGACGACGGGGCCGCGCTCAACGGGCGCAACCTCGTGCTCGACCGGCTGGTCGGGCAGGGGGTGCTGAGCGCCGAGGAAGCCGCGGCCGCCAAGCGCGAGCCGATCCCGACCGCCCGCAAAGACTTCCCGATGCTGGCGCCGCATCTGGCGCAGCAGGCCGTATTGGCGCGCCCCAATGCGCGGCAGATCACCCTGACCGTCGACAAGCGGCTGCAGGGCGCGCTCGAGGCGCTGGCGACGGCCCGCGCCGCGCAGATGGGACCGAAGGTTTCGGTTGCCATGCTGGTCGCCGATCAGGCGACAGGCAATATCCTCGCCTCGGTTGGCTCGGCCGGCCTTCTCAACGACGAGGCCGATGGCTTCGTCGACATGACGACGGCGGTGCGTTCGCCCGGCTCGACGCTGAAGCCGCTGATCTACGGGCTCGGGTTCGAGCTTGGCATGGCGCACCCGCAATCGCTGATCGAGGACCGGCCGACGGCCTTTAACGGCTACGTCCCGGTCAATTTCGACGGTCTCAACCGCGGCACCGTGACCATTCACGACGCGCTGACCCAGTCGCTCAACATCCCTGCGGTGATCGTCCTCGATGCCGTGGGCGTGGCGCGGCTGGTGTCGCGGCTGAAGCGCGCCAATGCCAATCCGATCCTGCCCGATGATACTGCGGCGGGCCTTGCCATCGGCCTCGGCGGCGTCGGCGTGACGCTGCGCGACCTCGTGTCGGTCTATGCCGCTATCGCCCGCGGCGGTTCGCCGGTCCACCTCAACGACGGCGTCACGACGCCTATCGCCAACGCCGAAGATGGAGCACCGGTGCTCGATCCGGTGGCCGCCTGGTATGTCACCGATATTCTCCGCGACGTGCCGCCGCCGCTCAACGGCTCGGTCGGGCGCATCGCTTTCAAGACCGGCACCTCCTACGGCTATCGCGACGGCTGGGCCATCGGCTTTGACGGCAAGACCGTCATTGGCGTCTGGGTCGGCCGGCCCGACGGCGCCCCGGTGCCCGGGCTTGCCGGCATCATCTCCGCGGCCCCGATCCTGTTCGAGGCCTTCGACCGGCTGGGAACGCCCGTGGCGCCGTTCCGCGCCGCGCCACCGGGTGTGCTGTTCGCCTCGAACTCGGAGCTACCGGAGCCATTGAAGCGCTTCCGCCACCCCAATGACGACGTGATGGCGAAACAAGCGGCGCCTAAGATCGCGTTCCCGGCCGATGGGGTCGATGTCGACCTCGGCGTGGCGTCGGGATCTGCGGCACCGCTGATCATGAAGATCCGCAACGGCGCGCCGCCCTTCACCTTCTTTGCCAATGGCGCGCCTTTCGGCCGCTCGGCCTTTTCGCGACAGGAGAGCTGGATGCCCGACGGGCCCGGCTACGTGACGCTCTCGGTGGTCGACTCCAAGGGCCGCTCGGACGCGGTGAAAGTGTTCATCGACTAGCGGCAGGCAGGCTCCCGATCTGGCGCCGCCGCACACGGGCGTGCAAGGGTGGTCAAAGACTCGCCCAAACAGCCTGACCGGGGACACCATGCTCGAAC
>JANXSI010000249.1 GCA_025352765.1 Devosia sp.
TAACTTCTTCGTCGGCCGGCCGATCACCAACTGGCTTGGCTTCATCGACGTCGCGGCCGAACGGAAGGTCGCCGAGTCGATCATGCGCAACACCATCGGCTTTCGCGGCGTCGGCATCGACGTCGATACGCCGGTCAGCCGCCTGTCGGGCGGCGAGCGGCAGGGCGTTGCCATCGGGCGCGCCATGCATTTCGACAGCGACCTCATCGTGCTCGACGAGCCGACGGTGGCGCTGGCCCTCAAGGAAGTGCAGAAGGTCCTCGACTTCATCCGCTCGATCAAGGCGGGCGGGCGCTCCTGCATCTACATCGAGCACAACATCCACCATGTGCACGAGGTATGCGACCGCCTGATCGTCCTCGATCGCGGTGAGATCGCGCTCGACGCGCCGGCGAACTCGATGACCTACCCCGAGCTCTCGGATTTCCTGCTGTCGTTGCATGGGCCCAAGGCCGCGCATCCGACGCCCGGAAGCGGATCGGCAGCCGCAGGCTGAACGCATCGCGTCCGGCCGCCCCGCGCCTACGCCAGGATCGGCAGGGAGATTTCGGCGCGCAGCCCCGGCTCGAGATTGCTGAGCGTGAGCGTTCCACCATGCGCCGAAACGATGCCGCGGGCGATTCCGAGGCCGAGGCCGATCCCGCCGGTCTCTGGGTTCCGCGAAGGTTCGAGCCGGACGAACGGCTCGAAGGCCTCGGCCAGCCGGTCGGCCGCAATGCCCGGCCCCTCGTCGTCTATGCGGATCATTGCCTGGTCGGCGGCGCGGAACACGCTGATTTCCGCCCGCTTGCCATAACGCACGGCGTTCTCGACCAAATTGCGGACGGCACGCTTTAGTGCCACCGGGCGGCAGGCGCAGCGCACAGGCTCGATTTCGCCCTCACGTACCGGTAGGCCCGCGAGCAGCAGCTCCTGCTCGACCTCTCGCACCAAACCGCGGAGATCGAGCACCTTGGTGTCCTCCGACGCGGCTTCGGCGCGGGTGAAGGCGAGCGTCGCCTCGCAGATGGTCGCCAACTCGTCGATGGTCTTGATCAAATCCTCGCGCACTGCCTCGTCGTCGATGAATTCGGCCTTGAGCCGGAGCGTCGTGATCGGCGTCCTCAAATCATGGCTGATCCCCGCCAGCAGCCGGATGCGCTCGCCGATGAACTCGCGGAGCCGCTCCTGCATGGTGTTGAAGGCACGGGTGGCGGCGCTGACCTCGTTCGGCCCGTTGGTCGGCAAGGCCGCAACCGCCTCGCCTTTGCCCAGCCGCTCGGAGGCGTCGGCGAGGGCGCGCAGCGACTTGGTCTCGTGCCGGACGACCAGGGCGGTGGCGACCGAGACGGCAATCGAGGAGAGGAGGAAGGTGATGAGCGTCATGCGATCAAAGTCGCCCGGCACGTCGACCCGCGTCCGTACGCTCAGCCAGCGTCCGTCGGCGAGCGGAACGTCGATGGCGAGGGCGGCGAACCGCTCGCTCGACATCGCCCCGTCGCGATGATCGCCGTCGGTGTCGGGCAGGGCGCTAGAGTCGGCAGGCGGCGGCACCGGCGCACCGGTTTCGTCGCAATGCTGGCGGGCCGCCGGCGCCGCTTCGACGACCACCAGCGGCTCGCCGGCGCGCACGCCGTGCAGCATGCTGGTGAGCACCTTGGCGAGCTGGATTTCGGACGAGGTCATGGTGTGCGCCGGCGGCGGCGCGGTGCGCACCCAGGCGCAGCTTTGCCGCGAGCCGAAGGCGGCCGTCAGCCGCTCTGCCTCGCTGGACGGATACTGGTCGAGCAGCCGGGCCAGCGTCACCGTCTGGTTGAGCGACTGGTTGTGGGTGAGGGTTGCCACGAACACGTCGCGCTGCGAACTCAGCAGCAGTGTCAGCCCGGCCTGCGCCACGGCCAGCGCCAGCACCAGATAGAGCGTCAGGCGCCCGGCGAGGCTCTTTGGCCAGAGGCGGTCGAGGAGCGCGCTCATGTCACATCTTCCACGGGGCCGACGAACATGTAGCCATCGCCCCATACGGTCTTGATGATCGCCGGCTGCTGCGGGTCGCGCTCGATGCGCTTGCGCAGCCGGCTGATGAGATTGTCGATCGAACGGTCGAACATCTGCGCCGCACGTCCGGCGGTGATATCGAGCAGCTGGTCGCGACTGAGCACGACGCCTGGGCGCGTCACCAGCGCCTGCAGCAAGCGGAACTCGGCAGTGCCGAGCGGCACCTCCTGGTCTGCTTCGTCGAGCAGGACGCGGCGCGGCACATCCAGCGTCCAGCGATCGAAGCGGTAGCGCTTGGCCTCACCGTCGGCGAGTGCCTTGCCGGGTAGGGTGACGCGGCGAAGAATGGCCCGCACCCGTGCCAGCAGTTCGCGCGGGTTGAACGGCTTCGTCAGATAGTCGTCGGCCCCCAGTTCGAGCCCGACGATCCGGTCGGTTTCCTCGGATACCGCAGTGAGCAGCACGATTGGAATATCGCTCGTTTGCCGCAGCTGACGACAAAGCGTCAGCCCGTCCTCGCCCGGCATCATGATGTCGAGCACGATCAGGTCGAATACGCCGGTCCGCATCTGCCGGCGCATCTCGCCGCCGCCGTTGGCAACGTCGACGCGGAACCCGTTCTTGGTGAAATATCGTGCCAGCAGCTCGCGGATTTCGCGATTGTCGTCGACGATCAGGATGTGCGGCGTCTTTTCCATAGCCTTGATCTGGGGTTGCAGGGCGACGCTGTGCAGCGCCGGGGCCCCGATGGCCAGACCGCAATTGTAACCAGATGTATCGGCGGCGCCAGCGGCGACCACTCGATACCAAACGGCTGCTCCGCAGGAGCGAAGGCTGCGCTATCAGCACCAACCTGACCTGTGACTGAGAAGACGACATGCCGACGACTCCCAACGACCCCGCCAGCCCCGTCGCCGCCGCCCCAGCGTCGCGCCTGTCGCGCGTCCGGCACGAAACGCGCCGGCGGCTGCTGGAGGTAAAGGACAAGCTTACGCTGTCGGCCAGCTATCTCCGCCTGACCCTGACGGGCGACCTTTCGGGGTTTATCTCGCTGGGCTTTGACGACCACATCAAGCTGTTCCTGCGCAGTGCCGACGGCCAAGCGGTCATGCGGGATTTCACACCCCGGCGCTACGATGCCGTCGCCAATGAACTCGACATCGACTTCGCCTTGCACGAGGCGGGTCCCGCCAGCGACTGGGCGCGGTCGGCGAGCCTTGGCAGTCCGATCGAGATCGGCGGGCCGCGCGGTTCGATGGTCATCGAGGACAGCTTCGACTGGTATGTCCTCGCCGGCGACGAGACGGCGCTGCCCGCCATCGCCCGCCGGCTCGGCGAACTGCGGCGCGGGGTGCCGACGGCCGTCGTCGCCCTCGTCGATGGTCCGGCCGACGAGATCGAGCTGCCGACGCGGACCGATTTGCACCTGACCTGGGTGCATCGCCGCGCCGGTCAGTCGGTCGAGAGCGTCAGCCGGGACCTGCCCCGCTTTGCGGGTGAGGGGTTCGTGTGGATCGCCGGGGAAGCGGCGATGGCCAAGGCGGTGCGCCGCGTGTTCGTCGACGAGCGGCATCAGCCGAGCGGCCTGATCAAGGCCGCGGGTTACTGGCAACAGGGCAGCATCGGCGTCTACCAGGTGATCGAGGACGAAGGGGCCGCGCCCGAATTGTAACGAGGTGTACCAGCGGGTCCTTCCGCCAACACTCCTTGCAAATCCTTCCGAACGGTAAGTTGAGCCAGGCGCCCGGACAGCCGATGTGAGGGGCATCGATCATCGCTCAACCGGAGACCCCCATGAAGAAGCTTCTCGCCATCCTCCTGCTCGGCACCGCCCTCGTTGCTCCCACTGCCGCGTTCGCCGCCGGCGTCACCGTCACTGCCACCCTGACGAACTATTCGGGCAACGCCGCCTACCTCGCCGTTTATGTCACCAAGCCCGACGGCAGCTATGATTCAACCCTGTGGGTCAGCGGCAGCAAGCAGCGCTATCTCGGGGATCTGCGCGGCTGGGTGAGCGCGCTGCAATCGGCGGGCGGCACCCTCACCCTCGACGGCATCACCGGCGCCAGCATCGGCAGCGGCCAGACCCTCACCGTGCACGCCAGCCTCGCCGATGCGATGGTCGATGCCGGCTACAAGATCCATGTCGAGTCGGCCGTCGAGCATGGCGGTGAGTACCCCGACGATGCCGTCGCACCGATTTCCGCCACACCGCAGACCGTCCAGGGCACCGGCTATGTCGGCACGCTGACGGTCAGCCTGTAAGCGAAAGTGCCTGCCATGCGCCGCCTCCACTCGCTGACTGGACTGCTTGCCGGCCTTGTCGTCATGTTCATGGCGATCACCGGCGCGGTCCTTTCCGTGCAACCGGCACTGGACGCCGCCTCTGCTCCCGCGTCGGGCGTTGTGAGCAATGTCGCCCAACTCGCCGGCAAGGTGGCCGCGACGCTGCCCGGCATCGAGCGCATCACGCGCTCGGCGTCGGGCACCATCGTCGCCTATTTCACCGGCGGCGGCGCCCAGCAGGCAGCGCAGATTGATCCGTCGACCGGGGCTGTGATCGCGCCCTACCAGCCGTCGGCGGTCTTCGCCTTCATCACGGAGCTGCATCGCTCGCTGTTCTTCGGTGACGCGGGCCACGCCGTCGCCGGCCTCGCCTCGGCCGGCATTGCGGTTCTGGCGATCAGCGGGGTGTTCCTCCTGGCGTCGCGGATGGGCGGCTGGCGTCAGCTGTTCGCGCGGGTCAAGGGCACGGTCTCGCAGCGCCTCCATACCAGCCTCGCCCGCATCGCCATTGCCGGGTTGCTGGTGACGGCGCTGTCGGGCATCTACATGTCGGGGACCAATTTCGGTTTCGTGCCGGACGGCCTGAGCAGCGGCTTTGCCCTGCCGCCGGCCGGGACCGGCGGCACGCCCGCGGCTGTCGAGACGCTAGAGGCGCTGACCGGCACGCCGCTCGACACGCTGCGCGAACTGGTGTTTCCCGCGGCGGGCGACCCGACCGACATCTTCACCATTACGACGAGCACCGGGGAGGGCCATGTCGACCAGTCGACGGGTGCTTTCCTGTCGTTCACCGCCAACACGTTCTGGCAGCAGCTCTACGAGACCATCTACATGCTGCACACCGGCCAGGGGCTGTGGTGGTTCGGCCTGCTCCTCGGTGCGGCGGCACTCGCGGTTCCCGCCCTTGCGGTGACCGGCGTCGTGATCTGGGCGGCGCGCCGGCGGCAGGCCGTCCGGTTGACCGCCAACGCCTCGTGGCGGACCGCCGACACGGTGATCCTCTACGGCAGCGAGAGCAACGCGACCCTGAGCTTTGCGGCGTCGGTGCACGACGCGCTGACCGCCAGCGGTCACGCGGTGCACACCGCCCCGATGAACAGCCTCAGGGTGTACCCCAGGGCCAAGCGTCTGCTCGTCCTGACCTCGACTTACGGCAATGGCAGCGCACCCGCCTCGGCGCATCGCTTTCTCGGCCGGCTCGATCGCCTCGGCACCCGGCTGCCGACTTATGCGGTGCTCGGGTTCGGCGACCGGAGCTTTGCCAGATACTGCGCCTATGCCGAGCGCGTCGATGCTGCGCTGGCCGCCCACGGCGCCCAGCCGCTGCTGATGTTCACCGCCGTCGACAAGCAATCCGAGCAGGCGTTCGCCGCCTGGACCCGGCGTCTCGGCGAAGCGCTCGGCGAGACGCTCACCGTCAACCATTCGCCGCACCGTCCGAAGACCCATGCCTTCGTGTTGCGCGACCGGCTCGACTACGGCATCGAGGTGCAGGCGCCGACCGCGGTACTGCGTTTTGCGCCGGCGCCGGAACGGCGCAACCTGCTGCAGTGGCTGCTCGGGCAGTCGACCTTGCCACGATTTGCGCCGGGGGATCTGGTCGGCATCCTGCCGCCCGGCAGCACGGTGCCGCGCTACTATTCGGTGGCCTCCTCTTCGGCCGACGGCGTCCTCGAGATCTGCGTGCGCAAGCAGACGGGCGGTCTCTGCTCGGAGTTCCTGCACGGCCTCGCCCCCGGCGAGGCGGTCGAGGGGTTCATTCGCGCCAACCCGGACTTCCGTCCGGCACGCGACCGTAAGCCGATGATCCTGAT
>JANXSI010000168.1 GCA_025352765.1 Devosia sp.
AGGCCAGGTCGGTGACGTCGATCTGGATCGGAACGGCGCCCTGCCCGATCCGCGTGGCGGCTTCGTCGCCGCGCTCGGCATTGCGGGAGCCGACGAGAACGGTGACGCCGCTGGCGACCAGTTCCTTCGCCAGCTGGAAGCCGACGCCCTGGTTGGCCCCGGTGACAAGGGCGATGCGTGTGTGCGACATGGTGATGTCCTTTGGATGGATGAGGTGGCCAACCAGGCCCGGTTGGCATAGTGATGTTAAACGGAACCGTGTTCCGCCATATACGGAACATTGTTCCGTTTTGGCAAGTGGAGATTTGCGATGCCCGGCGAGGCAGTGAACGAGCACGATGTGGGTGGGCGCGCGATCGCCAGGCCCCGGGCCGTTCGTGCCGATGCGCAGCGCAGCATCGACGCGCTGCTGGTGGCCGCAAAGGCGGTGTTCGCGACCTCCGGGGTCGATGCGCCGGTGCGCGAGATCGCCGACAAGGCCGGCGTCGGGATCGGAACGCTCTACCGCAACTTCCCGCAGCGGGTGGACCTCGTTGCCGCGGTGTTCCGGCGCGAGATCGACGCCTGCGCCGATGCCGCCCCGCTCCTGGCCGCCGAGTACGAGCCGGTCGAAGCGCTCGAGCGCTGGATCCAGCGCTATGTGGAATTCATCCGCACCAAGCGCGGGCTGGCGTCGGTGCTGCATTCGGGAAGCCCGGTGCTCGAGGCCCTGCCCGCCTACTTCCAGGACCGGCTGGAGCCGGCATTCAGGAGCCTAGTCGACGCCGCAGCAGCCTCGGGGAAGATTCGCGCGGACGTCGATTGCGACGCACTGCTGGGCGCCATCGCGAGCCTCAGCTTGTCCGCTTACCTGAACGGCCCGGAGACCCAGAGCATGGTCGGGCTGCTGCTCGACGGGCTGCGTTTCGGGACCGCCGGCAAAGAATCCGCAAGAGATTGATAAGCCTGCCCGAATTTCGTCGGGGTTGACGATCAAGCGGCAAGCGTCCTGTGCTACACGGAATCGCTATGTCGTCCGTCGTCAAGATCTACGCGCTGTTCTTTGGCTCTGCCCTGCTGCTGTTCGGCGGCGGGCTGCAGGGGCTGTTGCTCAGTGTGCGCGGCGCGGACGAGGGATTTTCGCTGCTGGCGCTCGGCCTGATCGGGACGGGCTGGTCGGTGGGGTTCATCGCCGGCTCGATCACCGTGCCCATGCTGGTGCAGCGCACCGGCCATATCCGGGCCTTCTCGATCATGGCGGCGATCGGCACGGTGACGATCCTGCTCAATCTCCTGTGGGTCAACGACGTCGGCTGGATCGTGCTGCGCGCGTTTTCGGGCTTCTGCTTTGCCGGCGCGGCGATGATCGTCGAGAGCTGGCTCAACGAGGTGGCCGAGAACAAGAGCCGCGGCACGATCTTTTCGGTCTACACGACGATCAACATGACGGCCTCGACGCTCGGGCAGCTCGCCATGTCGGTGACCGGCGTCGACGGGCACATTCCCTTCGTCATCGGGGCCATCAGCTTCATCTGCGCAGTGATCCCGACGGCCCTGACCTCGACGCCGCAGCCGCGCCCGCTCGCCTCGGCCAAGCTCGATGTGCGGCTGCTCTACAGGACCTCGCCGCTGGCGGTGATCGCGGCGTTCTCCGTGGGCATGGCCAACGGCACGTTCGGCACGCTCGCGCCGGTCTATGGCCATGTCCAGGGGCTCGATGCGCCGGGGATCGCCTACCTCTTTGCCGTAACGGCGGTGCTGGGCGCGATCGCGCAGATCCCGGCCGGACGGATCAGCGACGGCATGGACCGCCGCATGGTGATCGTGGTGCTGGGCGCCGCCGCGGCGCTGATCGGGTTCCTGATGATTCTGGTCAACCCGCATGGCGGCTGGCCGATGTATGTGCTCTTCGGCGCGTATGGGCTGACGGCGTATCCGATCTATGCAATCGCGGTGGCGCACGCCAACGACTTCGCCAAGGAAGGCGAGTTCGGGCGGGTGGCGGGCGGCATGCTGCTGGTCCTGGGCTCGGGGCTGGCGATCGGCCCGGCGGTCGCCTCGCTGGTGATGAACCTTTACCAGCCGGTCGGGCTGTTCATCGTCACGGGCACGTTCCACGGGGCGCTGGCGGTGACGGCGTTCCTCAGGATGCGGATCCGGCCGGTGCGCGACGAAAAGGGGCGCGTGCGGTTCCGCGTGCTGAACTCGGAAAAGGGTGTGTCGCCGGGGACGGTGGCGCTCGATCCGCGCTCGGAGGAGTCGCAGGAAGACCTGCCGCATGCGCCGCCGCTCAACGCCCACCTCAAGCCCGGCCCGGTGACGCCGACTCCGGCCCCGGTGTCCGAGGTCGAGATCCTCGTGCCCGACGTGGTGGAGCCGGTCGTTATCGTCGAAAAGAAGGACAATCCGGATGTTCAAGTCGGACCTTGATCCGAACAAGCCGTTCACGCCGCTCAAGATCGCGGTGCTTGCGGTCAGCGACACGCGCACGCTCGAGACCGATACAGCCGGGGCGCTGCTCAAGACGCTGATGGAAGCGGACGGGCATGTCTGCGCCGACCGCGCCGTGGTCAAGGACGACATCCATGCGATCCGGGCGCAGGTAATGGCGTGGGTGGTGGACCCCGAAATCGATGCGATCCTGACCACCGGC
>JANXSI010000357.1 GCA_025352765.1 Devosia sp.
GTTCTCGCGCTGCTGCTGCTCTGTGCCTCGCCGGCGCTGGGCGCCGACTGGGGGCACTATGTCAATGTGCGGTACGGTTATGCGATCGACGTGCCGCCGGGTTTTGCCGGCCACGGCGAAGCCGACAATGGCGACGGGCAGGTGTTTTCGACGCCGACCGCGACGCTCAGGGTCTATGGCGCCAACATCCTCGAGGGCGATTTCGAGACCGCCGCGCATGATCGCGAGGCGGCCGCGGCCGACGAGGGCTGGGCCATTACCTACCAGGTGTCGACCCCGAACCGGGCGAGCTTTTCCGGGCAGCGCGGCGGGCGGATCGTCTATGGCCGGCTGATTGCGCTGTGCGCCGGGACGGAACTGGCGGCGTTCGAGCTCGACTATTCCAAGGCCGACCTGCAGAAATTCAATCCGGTGGTCGACCGGCTGGTGCAGTCGTTCCGGGCGACCGACGGCAGCGCGATGTGCGGCTGAGCCGCTAGCGGGCGGCGCCGACGAGCACGGCGCCCAGCGCCAGAATCAGCGCCGGCGGCATGACGAGCAGCCCGAGTTTCAGGAATTTTCCAGCGCTGACGGTGATGCCCTCGCGGCGGAGCGCGATCAGCCACAGGATGGTGGCGAGCGAACCGGTGACCGAGAGATTGGGGCCGAGATCGATGCCGATCAGCAGCGCATTGGTGACCGGCACGGGAACCTGCGCCGCCTGGCTGGTCGAGGCGGCGACGAGGCCGAGCGGCAAATTGTTGACGAGGTTGGTGCCGAGCGCGGCGGCGACGCCCGCGACCGCCGCGGTAAAGACAGTCGACTGCGCCGCGGCGGACTTCAGCGCGCCGCTCAGGAGGTCGAGCACGCCGGTGCGGCCGAGCCCTTCGACCAGGATGAAAAAGCCGGCGACGAGCGGCAGCACACCCCAGGAGACGCCTTTCAGCACCGGCAGCGGCGATTGCCGGGATAGGACCAGCACGGCGACAGTGACGAGGACGCCGGCGATGAAAGTCGGGAGCCCCAGCTGCATGCCGAGGCTCGAGGCGACGATGAGCACGGCGGCCGTGGCGACGATGCCACCGGCGACCAGCCAGCCGCCGCGGCTCAAGGGCTCGGCCGCGCCAGCGGCCTCGACGGGGCCGCGGAGGGCGCCCGCCTGCGACCAGCGCAGCGCGATGAAGGTCGCGCCGATGGCGAGGATCGAGGGCAGCGTGAACTGCGCCAGCCACGCGGTCAGCGGCAGCATGTGCTCGCCATAGAGGACGAGATTGGCCGGATTGGAGATGGGGAGCACGAAGCTCGCCGCATTGGCGATGAAGGCGCAGATGAAGAGGTAGGGCAGCGGCTCCACCCTGGCGCGGCGGGTGGCGGCGATCACCGCCGGGGTGAGGACGACGGCGGTGGCGTCGTTGGAGAGAAAGATCGTCACCAGCGTGCCCACCGCATAGACGATGGCGAACAGTTTTGGCTGCGAGCCGCCTGACTGCCGGACGGCGAGCGCCGCGAGATAGTCGAACAGCCCCGCCTCGCGCGCCACCTCCGACAGCAGCATCATGCCGATGAGGAAGAGGTAGACGTCGGCACCCTTGGCGGCGGCGCCGAGGGCGGCGGAGAACGGCACGGCGCCAATGAGCACAAGCAGCAGCGCGCCGGCGATCGCCCAGACATATTCGGGCCAGCGGAAGGGCCGGACGATGACGCCGAAAACCGCGAGAGCACTGATTGCCCAGGTGACGATGTGCGGGGTCATCGGGGGTGGCGATGGTCGAATGAGGGGAGAGGCACGGGCGGAACTCTGGACGCTCGCTAACGCTGCACTTCACCCGGCGGTTGCCGGTTCGGCAAGGGCTTTTGCGACGATCGCCGATGGGCGGGCCGGGAGCAATTGCGCAGAGACGAGCGAATCGACCTAGGGTGGGGCACGAAATGGAGAATCCCGATGTCCCTGCGCCCGCTTCTTGCCTTGCTGCCGCTGGTCTTCAGCATCACCCCGGCGTTTGCCGATCAGCTCGACTGCACGACGCTGGGGCCAAAGACCACGCTGGCCGATCTGCAGAAGCTCTATGGCAAGGCCAATGTGGTGACCGGCGAGGTGGACGGGCCCGAGGGAACGACGATGATCGCGACGACGATCTTCCCCAAGGAGGCCGACCAGACCTTCATGGTCTACTGGTTCGACGAGGAAAAGCACGAGCGGCTGGCGGGCTTCACGGTGCCCGAGAAGGACACCGGCCCGGGCGGGGTGAAGATCGGCATGGCGATCAAGGACGTGCAGGCGCTCAACGGCGAGCCGTTCACCCTGCAGGGATTTTACTGGGACTATGGCGGGGCGGCGGGCTTCCAGAGCGGCAAGCTCGCGAACCTCGAAGGGGGTTGCTATCTCAACCTGACGTTCGAGCCGTCCAAGGAAAGCACCGACGCGGCGATTTCGGACGCCATTTCGGGCGACCGCGAACTGCGCTCTGACCTGAAGGAATTCGACACCGTGCTGCCGGTGGTGACCGCCATGGACATCGGCTACGCCGATCCCGAAGCATCGGCCGATTGACCGGCGGGCCGCCGCGTGACAGTGATTGGGGGCTGGTTCCCCGCGCCACCCAGGCAAGGGGATCAAAAGGGAACACGGTGAGGCGTACCCAAAAGGGACCGAAACCGTGGCTGCCCCCGCAACTGTAAGCGGCGAGCGAGCTTCGACACTGCCACTGGCCAAAAGCCGGGAAGGCCGAAGACCGCAGCGACCCGCAAGCCAGGAGACCTGCCAGCACCAACCGAGCCTTGAGGCTCAGCTTCACCGTGCACACGGAGGGTGTCAGCACATGAATACCATAACGGCTTCGGCCGCCTCGACTCTTACCCTGTCGCAACGGCTGATCGCCGGTGGCCTCGCCTTGATGCTGGGTTTCCTGCTGGTCGGTACCGTCGGCTTTGCCAGCGACATGCGCATCCACAATGGCGCGCACGACACCCGCCATTCGCTCGGTTTTCCCTGCCACTAAGCGGTCCAGGGGACATCGATGAAACTGTTTCAGCGAATTTTTTTCGCCGTGCTTCTGGCCGGGCTGATTTCGGGCGCGGTGCTGGCGGCGATCCAGGCCTGGCGGGTCAC
>JANXSI010000185.1 GCA_025352765.1 Devosia sp.
CGCAGCCGCGCTACGAGCGGCGCGTCGGTTGAGGCGATCTGACCGCCCATAGCCGCGACGCCCCAAGTGGTCGCAGACCCGGCGACGTCGATATTTTCTTTGATAGTGAAGGGCACACCGGCCAGTGGTCCGAGTGTTGTCCCTGCCGAGACGGCACGGTCGACGTCTGCAGCGGCCATTCGTGCGCTCTCGGCTAAGGTCGTCGTGATCGCATTTACGGTCGGGTTTATTTCCTCAATGCGCTTAAGGCAGACGTCGATGACCTCTGCCGCCAGCACTTGGCGCGACGCAATCATCTCTGCAAGCTCTAGGACGCCTTTTAAGCTGAGTTCATGCATTTCGCCCCTCACTAGCCGGCCGAACACACTTCTGACCTAGTAGAATGGCGCCGGAGCGAAAGGCGCACAAGGGGTGACAATCGTGTTGGTCGGCCAAAGCTGTTTGAGTCCAACGCGCGAGACCGGTGCGCGATCGGTGCCTAGAGCGAGCTACCAACATCACAAAACTCTTGATCTCCGATGTTGCGAACTACATCTCTGAAATCGAACCACAATCTGCGCAGTTTTCTTCTGTTTGCTCTGAGACCAAACGCTGGACCGCCGGAAGGTAGAGTTTTCCGGCCTTTTCACGATGGCGGGCTGGTTGCGCCATCGGGATTGATCAGCGAGATCGGGACCTTATGGCCGATTGAGCCGTGCGGTCGCTCCTCGTTGTAGTATCTGCGCCAAGCCTCCAACTTTTCTGCCGCATCTGCAAGCGTCAGGAACCAATGGGCGTTCAGGCACTCGGCGCGAAGACGACCGTTGAAGGCTTCGATGTATGCATTGTCCGTCGGCTTTCCGGGCCGGCTGAAGTCGAGCGTCACACCCTTCGCGTAGGCCCACAGGTCGAGGTCCCGGGAGATGAACTCCGAGCCTTGGTCGACCCGGATCGTCTTGGGATAGCCAATCTGAGGGCACACCTGTTCCAGCGTTCTAACGACGTCCTCAGCTCGGTAGCTGAAGCGCACGTCGAGCGCCGGCACGTATCGGGAGAACGTATCCACAATGGTGAGGATACGGATCTTGCTGCCCGTCGCCAGCTGGTCATGGACAAAGTCCATGGCCCACACATCATTCGGCCTGGTTGCATCCTGGCGATCGTCCCGGAGCTTAGCCTTCACTCGCCTCTTAGGTGTCTTGTTCCTCAGCTGCATCCCCAACTCGCTGTAAATCCTGCGGGTTCGCTTCTGGTTGATCTCATAGCCCTCGCGCCTCAGCAGCACGTGCACGCGGCGGTAGCCATACCGAACGCGCGTCTGGCAGATGTCCTTGATCCGAGCTTCGATGCCGGCCTGATCGCGGCGGCGCGCCTTGTAGTGGTAGGTCGAGGTGTCGAACTCGAGAGCCCGGCAGGCCCGACGGATCGACACACCCCACTCACTGCACAAGTGCGCCGCCAGCTCGCGTTTGCGATCAGGCCTCACAGTTTTCGGCGGATGACATCCTGCAGCATCTCCTTGTCCAGCGACAGGTCCGCCACGAGCTTCCTCAGCTTGCCGTTCTCGTCCTCGAGCTGCTTCAGCCGCCGCATCTCGGTCGGCAGCAGCCCGTCATACTTCTTCTTCCAGTTGAAGTACGTCGCCGGACTGATCCCCGCGCGTCGGCAGATCTCAGCCACTGGCGACCCATCAGCGCCCTGCTTCAGAATGAACGCCTTCTGCGCGTCCGAAAACTTCGATGCCTTCATCGTCTTCCGCTCCTTCCCAGCCAGGACAGGCTAGCGCGGAAAACTCCACTTCAAAACGGTCCAGTTTTAAGGGCTCAGATCAAGCTCAAGCAGGGGCGCTATCGAAACGTGACAATTGGCAAATGCCATCGAAAGGGATGATACCGTCAGACTCTGGTGGTCCGCACTTCCACTTTTTTCGTCATTCTCAGACGATGACATTGTTTGGTAACAGGCTCGTGACCCCCAGGCCGCGATGGCAGCGGGCGGCACCAGTTTTGTTCGACTATCAGTTCGCCACGAACGGTGCCTGTCGAGAGTACAAATGGCTCACTGCCACATCAACGCATAACCAGGCCAACGTGCCGCGATCGATTACGGTACCTGGTGATTTTTCTAACCGAACTCGTATAGGCCGGCCCGAAGTCTTGTTGGTCAATCGCGGGGGTCGAACAGCGGTCCAGTCGATATCGCTATTTACGAGCAGCGACAGTTCCTTCTGCTTGTCCGCAAATACGGCTGGACTGAGCAACCGAACGACATTCGAAACGGCCCGGCCGATCAAATCCTTGTCGTCGCCAGGTGCATCAACGGCTGCCCCAGAGATAACGACCAGACGCTTGACCCCAAGATCAATCAACCGTGCCGTCGCAGCGCTGCAGATATGCAAGTCAGTTTTCGTCGGACCAAGAGCTGAGATCACGGCTTCTTGGCCCTCGACCGTCTCGAGCAAAGCGTGACGGCTGTCGATGTCGCCTCGGACCCACTTAAGCGTATTCTGATCAGGAGGCGGTGTGCCACGGGTGAGAGCAGTGACAACATGCCCTCGTTTCCTTGCCGCCTCGACGACGAGGCGCCCGGTCCGCCCGGTGGCCCCAAGCACTGCCAGATGCATCGCACTCTCCCAGGTAGAGTAATGCGGATTGCCTCAACCCGCATCCGACCGTTCAAGTTTGCAGCGGGCCGCTAGAGGCGATCTCCGCGACGGTCGCTTTGGTGATCCCAAACTGCTTGGCGATGGTGGTCGGTGTCACACCCGCTCGGATAGCTGCTCGGACTGCGTTGATTTGACCGACCCTTGGGCCGGCGGGATTGGACTCAGTTGACTTGATGGCCGCTCGAAGTACCGCGTCACTTGTGCAGGGAGCGGCCCGTCGTTTCAGTTCGACCTGGACGGCCTTCTCCAGAGTGTCGAGTTCTTCGACTGATAGCCAAGTTAGCCCTTCGGCAAGTTCGGCGGAAGCAAGTAGGGTGTGGCTGACGACCCACTGGGGTTCACAGACCGCGCCATGGCTACCTCGAATTTTGCTGCTTCATTGGAAGACCATACTGCCCTAAACGGGTCCTAAAGGGACCGCTTTTGATCCCTGCACCACTTGTATAATTCCCTGTTTAAAACGCTAGGGATTTCGCCCCGCTCTCCCGAGCATTTGTGGGGCTTTGTGGCGGCCGCCCTGGCCCCAAAAGCCGATATCCCTGTATTTTTCCCTCTTGGCAGGGAATAGAGCCCGGTTTGCATCGACTGCACTCACCGCCATTAAGTCATTGATTTATATGCGTTTTATCAGTCTCCCATAGTCCTGGCGCTAAAGCCCGGAAATGTCGACTCTATTTCCCGCGGCGGCCAATCTAAGTCTTCCGGAGACGCCTTTATTCTGGGCCGAAATCTGCCGGAAAGTCGGGCATTCTCTAATGGCCATTTCCAGCAAACATTTAGCCGACTGAGTGCTGGAGCCCGACTACACCCTAGTCGTGTTCGCCATCAGGGCCGCGACCCGAGGGGCCAACAAAAACTCTTGGGTATTTTGCTGCAGTTGTGAGGGTCGCAACCGTAATCGCAGCAGCTGCTATTAGCACGGTATGACCAATCACGCTCCAAGCTAGGAATGTGTAGCTTCCGATCGCCAACGAAAAGCTAACCGCCCACATCAAACCTAAAGCCTGCAAGACGTAGTGCTGCATGGCAACATCCGGTATGTTGCGCACCGGACTAACACGATGATTAAATAAGAAATTCCATGCGAATACGACGCCGCCTAAAGCCTTTGCTATCATGACGCTGTTCCCCTGCCTGCGCTCAAGCGCGCGGTTTGTCCTAAACTTTACGTAGGTCTTCGCCATCTGGATCAAGCTGGCTGCGGCAAACTCGCCTGTCTGGGCCGCCGCCTGAACGGCTCTTCCGTTGAAGATATATTCAAAAGCCTCTGTTCGCTGCTGTAAGGACGTTCGCACGAATGGCCCCTCAGTCGCGGAAGGGCCATTCAGTGCTTTGTGCTCAGGACAGGTGCTGCCCAGCCTACTGATCCTACTTGACCGTGACGGTTGTCCACATGCCCGCCATGTAATGACCGGGTATATTGCAAAACAGCATGTAGGTGCCCGGCTCGAGCTTAAGTGTGAGCGAGCCAGTCTTGCCCGGATCAAGCTCGGAGACTTCGCCCAAATGACCTGCCGCATCCTCGTTGACCTTGCTATCGGCAGCAACGTACGGCAACGCGGTATTTTTGTCTTTGAGCTTCACCAAAATCATCTCGTGAATGAGATCTTTTGAATTGTTGGTCACCTCGAAGGTCACGTCACCCGCCTTGGCGAAAGCCGGGGTAGCAGCGATTTTCATAACGGCTTTTGACATGTCACCGCCCATGGTCATCCCGAGGTCGGTGCCCATCGTAGCGCCAGAACCAAGGTCGAAAAGCGTGACCTTGACCATCGACGGAGCCGCAGAAGCGGCGGTGGAGAAAGAGATGAAGGCGAGTGCTAAGACGGTTGCCAACTTGGGCAAAGAAATAATCATCGACTGACTTTCGCGTGTGAGGAAACCAATGTGCAAAGCACAGCCTTTCGATCCTGCCACTGTAACCTGACGCCAACCTGACGCTCAGTCGCGTAGTTGGTTCCCGAAAGCGGGGGTGCGGATAAGACGGCGCATTTTTCGCAAGGCTTCCGGTCACCCGATGGCCTTTGGCGGGAGCATCAGCGACACTGCGCCAGCGATGGTTGCATTCTTGTCGAGCGTGACCGTGCTGACGGTCTTCGACACCACGCGGGAATCGTCCGGAATGCCAAGCCCCGTCACCGCCTGCCCGACGACAAAGGCCGCCGTGCTGGCGATGCTGGTCAGCGTCGGGCTGCCGATCGTGCGTGTGCCGGTAAAGGCCACTGACGGCCATGTGCCAGTATCAAGCGCAGGCACCGATGCAGAAGTCGAGCCGATCCGCGCATTGCTGGCGATCTGCAGCGTCACCGTGCCGCCAGCCTGGGGCGTGCCATAGGCGTTGTCGTGCAGCGTGCGCCAGTTGACGTTGTAGCTGTTGTAGTCGATCGTCAGGATGCGGTTGAAGGGATCGGCCCGCAACTCGGTCCAGTTCAGTTCCTCGCCGTAGATGGTCGCGAGCCCGTCCTTGACCTTGATCCCGGTCACCGAGAACGGCAGGTCGACGCGCGCCCCGTCCCCGCCCTGAATCATCGGCGCCGAGACGCGATAGCCGCCGCCGACCACGGGCAGATCGGTGTCCTCCGACACCACAAGCTGGAACTCAATGGCGCGCGGCGGCGCCAGGTAGCGGCCAAGCTGGATCTGGTTGAGCCGGTCGGCAATCAGCCGCCCGCCGGTCGGAATCCACCGGCTGGCGATGACCTTGAGCAACGGCGACCCGTAGTTCGCCTCC
>JANXSI010000232.1 GCA_025352765.1 Devosia sp.
TCAACACGGAGCGAGCGCATGTCTTTTTGGAAGAATCTGTTTGGTGGCGGTGGCGGCTCGGACGCCCCGATCGAAGTGTCGCCGGGCGAGGACTACAAGGGGTTCACCATTCGCGCGACGCCGATGTCGGTGGGCAGCGAGTACCAATTGGCCGGTCTGATCGAGAAGCAGGTCGGCGGCGAGTTGAAGAGCTACAAGTTCGTCCGGGCCGACCGGATGTCGAGCCGCGACGATGCGGTGAGCCTGGCGCTCGCCAAGGCACGGCTGATCGTCGACGAGCAGGGCGACGGGATCTTCGCGTCGAGCGCCCCCCGGCCGAATTAGCCAGAGCCGGCGTGCCCAGCCGTTATTTGCTTGTGCCAGTCGCCTGCCAAGCGTAAGGCGCGCGCAACACCGGAGTTGACCATGGCCAAGAAACCCACCGCACGCGTCGAGTACGTGCTCTTCGACGTCGTCTACGAGGATGGCAGCCAGCGCTCCAACCGGAAGGTTCCGGCCGAATTGCTGGGCGGGCTCGACGGCGACGACCCGGCGATCACCGAAATTGCAGCGCAGGATCAGGCGATTGCGGAAAAGTCGCGGCTACCGCCGCTGAAGATCGAGTCAATCCGCCGCTCAAGCGCCAAATAGGCCTTAGTGGCCGATCACGTCGCTGACACTGGCGATCAGCTCGGACGGCGAGATCTTTGAGTCCGAGAGCAGCGCAAATCCCCCGAATGCCATAATCGCGGCAACCAGCAACGCTTCTGTCAGCCAAAGGCGACGGGTGCGATGGGCGATGCGAGCGAGGGATGTGTCGAACATCATGGCCTTAGGGTTGCGTTAACCATGTTCTTCTAGGGGGCGCCCGTGGCGAACTCGCGACCGCAATTTGGCTATCCCGCGGCGAATCAGGGAAGAAGATCGGGCGGCCGGTTCGGGTCATAGCTCGCCGGGCGGTTGGATCGCGCGAGGTGGACGGCCGGAGCAAACAGCGTGCCGCCGCCGATCAAGACCCATAGGGCCCGCAGGTCATGCGTCACCAGCAAAAGTAGCGCCGGCAGCGCGACGAACAGCAGCGCGGCGACGCAGAGGGCGATGAGCAGGACGGTGATCCGGGCCGTCGAGAAGCCCGAGCGGAAGATGATCCGCTCGGCCGCCCCCGAGTCGACCAGTTGGCGATGCAGATCCCGCACGAACTCCCGATAGAGCGTGTCGCGCAGGCCATCCGAGAGGCCAGCGGCATTGCTGTTGGTGATGACGAGGCGCTGGCCGGTGCGCAGGGTGAGGGTGCACTGTCCGATGACGCGGGACGCGCCAATGCGGGCGGTCGAGAGGGTCACTGTGCCAATGTCGGCATATTTGAGCGACTGCCAGCGCCCGCCGCGCTTGAGTTCGAGGCCGGTCGACTCGAGCGAGACGCCGCGGTTTGAGTTCTTCCAGACGAGGCGCGCGCCGGCCTCCAGAGTGAAGAGGTCATAGCGCGCGGTTTCGAGAGCTTGGTCCATGCGCCAAGCTAGGCACAGCCGATTGACGGCGCGCTGAGCGCGCCGTTCATGCGCGGTTTAGTTGGCCTTGAGGGCGAGAGCCTTGTTGACGGCTGGCTTGACGACGGTGCCGAGCAACTCGATCGCTTTCATCACCTTGTCGTGCGGCAGCGTGCCCACCGACAGCTGGAGGCCGAAGCGCTGATGCCCGAACCATTCGTGCTGTACGAGGATCTTGTCGATCACCTGCTGCGGCGAGCCCATGAAATAGGCGCCCTGCGGCGCTGCACCGGCCTCGAACTGGGCGCGCGTGGTCGGAGGCCAGCCCCGCTCCTTTCCGATCCGGCTCATGGCGGCCTGGTGCGCGGGGAAGGCGATGTTCATGGCGTCCTGGCTGTCTTCGGCGATGAAGCCGTGCGACGAGATGCCAACCGGCAGCTTGGCGAGGTCGTGCTGCATCTTTACGGCGGTTTCGCGATAGAGCTGGACCAGCGGCTGAAACTGCTGCGGCCGGCCGCCGATGATGGCAATCATCAGCGGAATGGCGAAATAGGCCGCACGGGCGACCGAGTTCGGCGTGCCGCCCACGGCGATCCACAGCGGGATGGGGTCCTGGACGGGCTTGGGATAGATCTCGATC
>JANXSI010000246.1 GCA_025352765.1 Devosia sp.
GTCTGCAAAAGCTGTTTCCCGCCCATGAGGCACCGATCGGCGCGCCTGTCGTTCTGGAGGTCGAGAACCTCAGTGTGGCGGGAAAGGCTGGCGCCATCCACGGGGCTCGCAACATCAGCTTCTCGGTGGCGGCGGGTGAGATCGTCGGCCTCGCCGGGCTCCTTGGATCGGGGCGCAGCGAGATCCTCCATGGGATATACGGCCGCGAGGCCGCCGAGGGGACCATCCGCGTCGAGGGTGTGCCGGTTGCCATTCGCTCGCCGCGCGATGCGCGGGACGCGGGGATTGCGCTCCTGACCGAAGACCGCAAGCGGGACGGGCTGCTATTCAACCTGCCGGTCGGGGCGAACATCACCATCGGCAATCTCGAGCCGTTTTCGTCCAACGGCATGGTGAGCGGGGAGCGGGAGCGCAGCGCCATCCGTGACGCCATGCACCAGCTCAACGTCAAGGCGCCGTCGCCGCAGGCCTCGGTCGCGCACCTGTCTGGCGGCAATCAGCAGAAGCTGCTGTTCGCGCGCGTATTGATGCGCGGCCCCAAGGTGCTGCTGCTCGACGAGCCGACCAAGGGGGTCGACGCCGGAACCCGGCAGGAGATCTATCGGCTTGTCGTCGAGCTCGCTCAGAAAGGTGTCGCACTGGTTGTCGTGTCCTCCGAACTCGACGAGGTGATCGGCCTCTGTGACCGCTGCCTGACGGTTGCCGACGGTCGCATCGTTGACGAATTCGGGCGCGGCGAAGGTGGCGAGGAGCGGGTCTTGCGTGCGGTTGCCGCCGCCCAGGCCGAGACCGTTCGGGCCGCATCGTGAGCCGGTTCGCCGGCAAGACGGTGATGGTCACCGGCGCCGCGACCGGCATCGGCCGTGCCACTGCCGAATACCTGCATGCCGAAGGCGCCAATGTCTACGGCGTGGGCCTCGACGGGGAGGAGGGACGTGCCGTGCATGCCGGCAAGGAGCCCGGTCTCGTCTTTCGGGAGACCGACCTGACCGACACGGCGGCCGTGAGCGGCGCGGTTGCCGACCTCGAGGCGAATTTCGGGCGGCTCGACGCCGTGGTCAACTGCGCCGGCATCTATGCCACCGGCAAACGCCTCGAACAGCTTTCGGACGCCGAGTGGGAACGCACCCTCGCCGTGAACCTCACGGCGATCTTCAAGGTCTGCCGCGCCTCCCTGCCGATGCTTCGGGCTGCCGGTGGAGGCGCCGTCGTCAACATCGCCTCCGTCCATGCCGATGCAACCGTCCCGGGCGTGCCCGCCTATGCGGCGAGCAAGGCGGGCGTCGTCGGGCTTTCGACTCAGATGGCGCTCGACTACGCAGTCGACCACATCAGGGTGAACGCCGTTCTGGTCGGATCGGTGGCGACCCGCATGACCCTCGACGGTCTCGAAGAGGCCGGCGGTGCCGAGGCAATGGGACTGTCGTTCGATCGCAACCGGATCGCACGCATCGCCGATCCGCGCGAGATCGCGACAGCCATCGGCTTCCTGATCTCGGACGATGCGTCGTTCATCACCGGCAGCGCCATGCGGGTCGATGGCGGATTGCTGGCGCGGCTGCTCTAGAGCCGCCGCGCTTCGAACCGGATGCTGCCGCTCGCCGTTGCCCCTGGCGCGAGGGCAATCACCCCCTCGCGCGGGTCGTCGAAGCCGCCTCGCCTGTTGAAGGCACCCGAGGCATTGGTCTGCGGTTCGACGCAGAAGAACGGACGGTTCGGATCCGCGTAGACCATCAGATGGCCGAAGGGGTGGTCGGCGAGAATGCAGAGGGCGACGCCCCGGCGCGGCCAGCGGAGTTCGGCGCGACCATCCCACCCGCCATAGTCGTTGTTCCTCCAGCCACCGGGCAGGGCGCGGCCGATGGCGAAATCGAGTTCGGGCGGAATGCTGATCGGATCGCCCGAAACACCTTCGGGTTCCTCGAGATGGAAGCGCTTCGCCGCGAACTGCACCGTTACGTCGTCGTCCCGTTCGAACCAGGGGTGAAGCCCAAATCCGAAGGGCAGCGTCTC
>JANXSI010000296.1 GCA_025352765.1 Devosia sp.
GTGCCCATGACCTTCGTCACCTCCGAACCCTATATCGGCCACCTCGGCCTCGACAGCGTCGGGGACACCAAGGGCCTGCTCGAGAGCGCCATGCGCGAGCGCTACATCAAGTGGATCTGCAACGCCAAGGTCGATCGCTTCGAGGACGGCAAGCTGCACGTCACCGAAATGGCCGAGGACGGCAGCGTCAAGACCACGCACGAACTGCCCTTCGCCTATTCGATGATGCTGCCGGCGTTCCGCGGCGTCGAGGCCGTCCGCGGCATCGAGGGGCTGACCAATCCGCGCGGCTTCATCCTCGCCGACAAATTCCAGCGCAACACGGCCTTTCCCGACATCTTCTCCGTCGGCGTCTGCGTCGCTATCCCGCCGATTGCCAAGACCCCGGTGCCGGTCGGCGTCCCCAAGACCGGCTTCATGATCGAATCGATGGTCACCGCTACCGCCCGCAACATCGCCAGCCTTATCGCCGGTGACGCGCCGTCGGCCGTGCCAACCTGGAACGCCGTTTGCCTCGCCGATTTCGGCGATACCGGCGTCGTCTTCGTCGCCCAGCCGCAGATCCCGCCGCGCAATGTCAGCTGGTCGTCCTTAGCCCGCCGGACGCACCATGACTTTCACGTCTCCCTGCCGCGGGTCGCCCGCAAGTTCGTCGGGCACCGACTCGATCCCGACGGTGCGGCTGACCAGCGGCAGCAGATCGAGCTGCCCGCTCGCGATCATCGTCGCGGCGCGACCGTGCGTGTGCGGGTTGAGATAGGCGGCCTCGAGGCGGATTTCCCGCACCAGCAGGTCGAACGGCTCAACCGCCACCTGCCGTCCCTGCGCCATGACGCCGAACAGCACCGCCGCTCCGCCTTTGCGCGCCGCCGCGAGCGACTGCGCAAAAGTCTCGGGCACCCCGGCGCATTCGAGCGCCACGTCGACGCCGCCGCCGCTGATCGCTCTGATCGCCTCCACCGCATCGCCCTCGGTTGGATCGACCGTGTGGGTCGCCCCCAACCGCTCCGCCAGCAGGCGGCGCGGCGCCTGCCGCGTCGACAGCACCACCGTGCGCGCGCCGGCGAGCCGCGCAAGCTGCACCATGATCAGCCCGATCACCCCGCCACCCAGCACCGCCACGCTGTCGCCCGGCTTGATCTGCGCCACGTCGAGCCCGTGCAGACAGCACGCCAGCGGCTCCGAGAACGCCCCCAGCACCGGATCGAGATCCCGCGGCAGGACGATCGCCTGACCCTGCGGCACACGGACATATTCGGCGAAGCCGCCGTCGCGCGTCACCCCGATCGCCTCGAGATTGGCGCAGAGGTTGACCCGCCCCTGCCGGCAGGCGGCACAATGCCCGCAGGCGATGTTGGGGTCGGCGGTAACGCGGTCGCCGGGTCGCAGCATGAACACGCCCTCACCGAGTTCCTCGACGATGCCGCAGAATTCGTGCCCCAGCGTCACCGGCAGTGCCGTCGGATACTCGCCGCGGAACATGTGCCGGTCCGAACCGCAGATGCCGGCCGCCTCGACCCGGACGATGACCTCGCCCGGTCCGGCTCGCGGCCGCTCCACCTCTTCGGCCGACATCTGTCCGGCCGACCGCAATCGCGCTGCCTGCATCGCCGATCCTCCCTCGCGGGCAGTTTCGGCCGCAGCGCGGCAAACGGCAAGCGCGAACCGCGCCCGCCGCAAGCCGGGCTCGTCGTTACGGCACCAGGATGATCTTGCCGCCGACCCGCCCACCAGTCAGCAGCGTCTGCGCTTCGCCCAGTTGCGAGAGCTTGAGCGTATGCGCCACCGGGATCGTCAGCTCGCCCCGCGCCGCCGCATCGGCGATCTCCTGCAGCATCGGACCGCGATCCTCGGCCAGCACGTTGACGATGGTGACGCGTCCGTCGGCGTTGGCGCCCTCGGGAACCCCGGCGACTGCGGCGAGCGTGCCGCCATCAGCCAGCATGTCGATCGCCGCCCCTGCCACCGGACCGCCGGCCATGCCGAGCGCCTTGTGAAAGCTCTTGGGCGTCCCTGCGCCGATCGCCACGGTCTCTCCCGTCAGCGTCTGCGCCTCCGCGAGACTCTCGGATCGGACGAGGGCCACGGGCACGGCGCCCAGTTCCTTGAGATATTGCACCGCCGCGCGGCCCACCGCACCGAGCGCCGCACCGACCAGCACGCGCTCCCCGGCCTTGACGTTGAGCACATCGACCGCCTGCCGCGCCGTCAGCCCGGCGAGACCGATCGTCGCCCCGGCCACAAAGCTCACGGTGTTGGCGAGGTGCGCCAGCCGGTCCGGCGTGGTCACGGCGAACTCGGCGTGCGCCCCCCTGCTGCCGATCGGCAGCTTGGCGACCACCCGGTCGCCGACCACAAGGCCCTCGACACCGGCGCCGACTGCCGCAACTGTTCCCGCCGCGTCGAGGCCGATAATCGCCGGAAACTCGAGCGGGATGTTCTTGGCGAGGTAGCCCTGCCGGACATAGAGATCGACGGGATTGAGGCCCGAGGCCTCGATCTTGACCAGCACCTCGCCGGGCCCGGCAACCGGCGTCGGCACGTCCTCGTACTTGAACTGGTCGACGGCGCCGTAGGCGTAAAGGCGGGAGGCTTTCATGGGAACACTCAGGTTGGAATGTCGAGCACCATACCTGATCGCTCTGTCCGAAACCCTCCCTTTGTCGGCCACTCGGTCGCCGCGCTCCCTTGACGGCAATGCGAAAGCCCCGGGACCGTTCCGGGTCTCGGGGCTGTTGAAGCATCGGGGTTGCCGCCAAGCAGGCTAGAACTCGCTCCATTCCTGCTTGATCGCGGCATTGCCCCGCGACAGATAGGATTGCGCCGCCTGCTTCACCTTCTGCTGCATGCCGCGAATGCTGCCTTGCCGGGCCACCGGGGCAGCAACCTCCCTCTGGCCCCGTGCGGCCGGAACATCTTCGAGCGTGAAGACGTCGACGATGCGGTCGAGCTCACTCGCCTGGTGCTCGGTCTGCTCGATCGAGGCATTGATCTCTTCGACGAGGGCCGCGTTGTGCTGCGTCATCTCGTCCATCTGCCGCACCGCGGTCGTCACTTCCTCGATCGCCGAGGCCTGCGAGCGGCTCTCGGTCGCGATATTGCCCATCAGGTCGTTGCTCGAGCGTGCCGCCACCAACATGCTGCTGAGCTTGCCCGCGGCTTCCGCGACCAGCTTGGTGCCGCTCGATACTTCGATGCCACTCTGCTCGATTAGTGCCTTGACGTCGGCCGACGCACTCGCCGCCGATTGCGCGAGGCGCCGAACCTCGACCGCAACCACTGCAAAGCCCTTGCCCGCGTCACCGGCCCGCGCCGCCTCGACCGAGGCATTGAGCGCCAGCAGATTGGTCTGGAAGGCGATATCGTCGATTAGCCCGATGATGTTGGAGATCTTGGCGGACGACGCGGTGATCCGCTCCATCGCGTCGGTGGCCGCCGTCATCACCTGGCCGCCCTCCTCCGCCGTACGGGTCACTGCCGCGGCAACCTCGCTTGCATCGCGGGCGCGCTCGGTATTCTGCAGCACCGTGCTCGCCAGTTGCTCCATCGCGGCGGACGTCTCCTCGATGGTTGCCGCCTGCTTGGTCGTCCGTTCGCTGAGATCATTGGCACCCGCGAGAATCTCGCCGGTCGCGAGCTTGAGCGACCCCGACGTTCCCTTGAGCTGCGTCATGATCTCGGTGAGCTTGTCGGCGACGGCGTTGGTGTCGTCCTTGAGCCGCATGAAGGCGCCCTCGTAGGTGCCGCGCACCCGCATCGTCAGGTCTGTCCGCGCCACCGCCGACAGCACCTCGCCGGTTTCCCCGAGCCCGCGCTCGATGTTTTCCATCAGCATGTTGACGGCGCTGGCCAGCGCGTTGAGGTTCTGCTGCGCATAGCCCGTCGGCAGGCGCTTGGAGAAGTCGCCCCGCGCCGCGGCGCCGACTGCCTCGGTGAGACTCGCGCCCATGGCCGATGTTTCGGCCGCCCGCGTCGCCGCACCCGCTGCGGCCAGCTTCTCTTCCTCGCTGAGCGCCGCGATCTTGAGGCCATTCTCGCGAAACACCTCGACCGCCTGCGCGATGGCACCGATCTCGTCCCTCCGGTCCGCGCCCGGCACCTTGGTGTCAAGCGCGTTGCCGGCGATCCGCGTCATGGCGCGGGTGACCGCCGCAAGCGGTAGGATCACGCGGCGCATCACGATCGCCAGCGTCACTGCAGTCGCCAGCGCCAGGATCACACTGATGACGATGGCGATGACCTGTGACTGATACACCACGCCATAAGCCACCTTGGCCTCGTCGGAGGCATTCATGATCTTGTCGGCCCGCATCGCGTCGATGCCCTTGGCAAGGTCGTCAGCGATCGTGGCCTGTTTGGTGATCGCCGCCTCGAAGGCGGCGTCGTCCTTTCCATCGTCGACGGCCTCGATGTCGGCGACACCTTTCTTCCAGCTCTCCCACGCTACGGTGACGGCGCTATAGGTCTGCTGGTCGCCGGCATCGACGATCAGCCGCTTGTAGGCCTCGAGCAGCTTGTCGACGCTCGCGATCGACTCGTCGACCAGTCCCTTCTCCGTCTGTTCGGCTTCCGTGGACTTGACTGTCGTCTCGCGGTTGAGCCTGATCTGGGCCGAAAGCGACTCCCGCTCCAGATCGCCGATCTCCTGGATCGTCGGCAGCGCGTTGTCGGTCATGTAGTTGAGTTCGTGGGTGATCCGGTCGATCGAATTCCAGCTGACGACGGCTTCGATGAATGCCACAAAACCGATGCCGAGGATGGCCGCGATGAAGATGGTCCTGATGCTGAGCGCCTTCATGCCCGCACCTCCCCGATGGCGCCGGAACAACAGGCGCCCGGACTCGACCGCGAGGGGCCGGACAGACAAAGCAACACTGGATTTGAATGGGACTGCATGACGCCTCTCAAAACTTCTCAGCGTCGCCGTGTGACCGGCTCCGCAATGACGCTTAGGCATTCCCGCGGTCGAACCTGATGGATTACTATTAAAACTGTCTGAATACGTACGGTATGCGCAGGTTTATTCGGCGCTGGACAGCTGGTTTGCTCCCTTTTGTTCCGCGGGGCGACGATTTATCCGCGCCACGGCGACCATCGCGGCGAGTCCAAGCGCCGCTGCGCTGGCAATCGCCAGCAATGCCCAGCGCGGCCCGGCGCTGTCGACCAGCACCGCCAGAATGAACGGTGCCACCGCCGCCAGCCCCTGCCGTGCCATCGCCATATACCCCAGCCGCGCCCCGTAGGACGCGCTGCCGAACAGCGCCAGCGGCAGTGTCCCCTGGACAATGCTCTTGAGCCCCGAACCAAAGCCCAGCAGCACCGCGAAGGCCACTGCGCCCAGCGCCAGTGGCGCGGTGGCCATCAGCAGCAGGATCGCCAGCGGCAGCATGCCAAGACCGATCAGCGTCGCCAGCATCGGGTGTCGGCGGAGCCCAATCAGCATGTTGACGAACCGCACCAGCACCTGCGCCGGGCCAAACAGCGTCGAGACCACCAGCGCCGACCCGCCGAGCCCCAGCGCCGTCAGCAGCGGCACCATCTGCGTCAGCATCGCCGAGAGCGCAAAGCCCGACAGCGCAAATCCGAGGGTCACCAGCCACAGCACCCGCTGCCGAAGTGCTGGCGGTACGCCCGGCTGCACGGCAACCGCACGTGCGTCCTCCTTGAGCAAGTGCCCCGCTGCCACCAGTCGACGCCGCTGCGAGGCGATCAGCGCATGGATCGGCAGGCAGACCAGTAGATTGGCCGCCGCAAATGCCATCAGGATCTCGCGCCAGCCCAGACCTCCCCGCAGCCATGTGGTAAGCGGCCAGAACAGCGTCGAGGCGAACCCGGCAATCAGCGTCAGGTGCGTGATCCGGAGCCGGGCGTTGCTGCCAGTCGCCTGCACCAGGGCCGCGAAGGCCGCGTCATAGAGCACCAGCGACGAGGCGGCTTGCATGGCAACGATCGCCACCGTGAACACCACCGCATTCGGAGCCAGTGCCGCAGCTAGCAGCATCGCCGCACACAGGCCGCTGCCGATCACCATCACCAGCCCGGCGCCGTGCCGGTCGACACGCTGCCCGACGAGCGGCGCCACGAGGCCACCCGCGAGGAGCGCCAAGGAGAAGCTGCCATAAAGCCACGCCACCGGCCATCCGAGGCTCGCCGCAACATCCGACGCCAGGATCGAAAAGCTGTAATACAGTGTTCCATACCCGACGATCTGCGACACACCCAGCAACCAGACGATGGCCGTTGGTCCAATCGTGAGGCCGGGTATTGCCTTGCGGACGGCGTCCACGCTCAGGCGCAGCAGGCGCTGGCGCCGGCCGCTGCGGCGGCAAGCGACAAGTCGGCGCCGCTCGTCGGGGGATTGGCAAGCGTGGGCATGTTGAGCTATCCTCATTTCAACGATCAATGAGATATTGAAATGAAACTCGATGAACCGCAAGCCCTCGATGCTTTTGCGGCGCTCTCGCAGGAGACCCGGCTGAAGATGGTGCGGGCCCTCGTCGTCGCGGGTCCCGAGGGTCTCGCGGCCGGCGCCGTCGGCGATCTCGTGGGCGCTTCCTCGTCGAGCGCCTCGTTCCATCTCAGCCACCTAGAGCGCGCCGGTCTCGTGCAGTCGCGCCGCGCCGCCCGCTCGATCATCTACACCGCCAATTTCGACGGCCTCTCCGGCCTCGTCGAGTTCCTGATGCGCGATTGCTGCCAGGGCCGTCCGGAGGTTTGCACGCCCGCATCGAAGGTCGCAGCCTCCTGTTGCGCTGCGGCGGAGGCCGCCTGATGCCCACGCTCGTCCCGATCGCCGCCGACTCCCCGGACCTGCGCGCGGCGCTCGACGCTGCTCACCTGCCGGCCGACGACATCGCCGAACCGGGCCGCCGCTTCTTCCGTTACGACGACGGCGGCGAACCAGTCGGCTATGGCGGCTATGAACTCCATGGCGAGGACGCCCTCCTCCGCTCGGTCGTGGTCCTGCCCGCCCGGCGTGACAAAGGCCTGGGCCGCGCCCTCGCCGAGGCCGTGCTCGCAGAGGCCGCTGCCGCCGGTGCCCGCCGCGCCTGGCTGCTCACCACCACCGCCGGGGAGTTCTTCGCCCACCGGGGCTTTACCCGCATGGACCGGAACACTGCTCCACAAGCGATCCTCGAAACCCGCCAGGCGGCGAGCATCTGCATGACCGCCGCCCTTCTCACCCGTGCCCTCGATGGCTGATCTGTCGCGCCGCCTTGTCGCCGAAGCCCTCGGTACCGCGATCCTTGTCGCCACCGTCGTCGGCTCGGGCATCATGGCTCAATCCCTCACCACCGACACCGCCATCGCGCTCCTCGGCAACACGCTCCCGACTGGCGCCATCCTCGTCGTGCTGATCACCATTCTCGGGCCGATCTCGGGTGCGCATTTCAATCCCGCCGTGTCGCTGGTCTTCGCGCTCCGCCGGGAACTCCCCCCACGCGAGGCCGCGCTCTACACGCTCGTGCAGATTGCCGGCGGCATCGCCGGCACGCTCCTCGCCCACCTGATGTTCGCCGCGCCCCTGTTCGAGGTCTCGACGCACATCCGCACCGGCCCCAGCCAATGGTTCGCCGAGATCGTTGCGACCTTCGGCCTCGTCGCCATCATCCTCGGCGGCCTCGCCGCGCAGCGCTCGGCCATCCCCTGGCTCGTCGGCCTCTATATCACCGCCGCCTACTGGTTCACCGCCTCGACCTCTTTCGCCAATCCGGCCGTGACCATCGCCCGCACCCTGACCGACAGCTTCTCGGGCATCCGCCCGATCGACGCCCCCGCCTTCATCGTCGCCCAAATGATCGGCGCCGTCGGCGGCCTCGCCCTCATGGGCTGGCTGCTGCGGCCCCAGCAGGAAGCCCGCCCATGAGCATTACGATCTACCACAATCCCGACTGCGGCACCTCGCGCAACACCCTCGCCATGATCCGCCAGAGCGGCGTCGAGCCTGAAGTGATCGAGTACCTGAAGACGCCGCCGACCCGGCAGAAGCTGGTGACGCTGATCGCCGATGCGGGCCTCACCGTGCGCCAGGCGATCCGGCAGAAGGACACACCCTACGACGCCCTCGGCCTCGCCAACCCGGCGCTCACCGACGCGCAATTGCTCGACGCGATCGAGGCCCACCCCATCCTCTTCAACCGCCCCTTCGTCGTCACCGCCCGCGGCACGCGCCTCTGCCGCCCCTCCGAACTGGTGCTCGACATCCTCCCCAATCCCCACATCGGCGATTTCACCAAGGAAGACGGCGAAGTGGTCCCGGCCCGCACCACCTAGCGTTGCGGTTGCCCTTACGCCGGCTGCGGTTCGGCCATCGTCCCACCCGCGCCCCTGTTGGCCGCTGGAAACGCCAGCGCCAGGGCTGCCCCGCCGAGCCCGATCGCCGCGGACGCGATGTAGAGCCAGTGGTAGGTGCCGAAGGTGTCGAACAGCCAGCCGCCGCCGAGCGGGCCGAGCGCCATGCCGAAGCTCGAGGTCATCGTCATCGCCCCCAGCACCGTCCCCATAACGCCGGGGCCGAAATACTCGCGCGCCAGCACCGAGTAGAGCGGCATCACGCCGCCATAGGCGAGACCCAGCACCAGCGCCAGGATGTAGAACTGGTTGAGCTCGGACAGGTAGATGTAGCAGTAGATGCCGATCGCCTGCAGCGCGAGACCGCCCACGATCACCCGCCGCACCCCAAGCCGGTCCGCCAGCGTGCCGAACAGCAGCCGGCCGAACAGTCCCGCGACACCCTCGATGCTGTAGAGGCTCGCCGCCCCCATCGCCGATGCGCCGCAGATCATCGCATAGCTCACGGTGTGGAAGATCGGCCCGGAGTGTGCCCCGCAGCAAAGGAAGAACACGGTCGCCAGAATGATGAACTGCGGAGTCTTCAGCGCCGACCAAGCCGCCGACGGCTGCTTGGCGACGGGAGCAGACGCGGGCGCCACCGCCGGCGCATTCAACGCCGCCGGCGCCCGCCGAATCAGTAACGCCGCCGGCACCATCACGACCACGGCAGCCATTGCGATCCACAGCATCGCGCTGCGCCAGCCATAACCCTGGATCAGATAGCTCGCGAACGGCGTGATCACCATCGGCGCGATGCCCGCTCCAACTGAAACCAGCGACACCGCCAGCCCGCGGTTCTTGTCGAACCAGCCCAGCGTCGCCGAAATGATCGGCGCAAAGAACGCCCCGCCCGAGGCGCCGACCAGCCCGCCATAGGCGAACTGGAAGACCCAGAGGTCGGTCGCCCGGCTGGCAATGAACAGCCCGGCCCCGAGCAGCCCCGCCGCCATCAGCACCACGGGGCGCGCCCCGATCCGGTCGCTGAGCGCCCCCCAGCCGAAGCCGGCCACGCCCATCACGATGAAGCCGATCGTCATCGCCAGCGAAATGCCTGCACGCGTCCAGCCGGTGTCGGTCGCCATCGGCTGCAAATATACCGGCAGCGCGAACATCGCGCCCATCGCCACGCACGTGATCACCGCCCCCGCGGCAACCACCACCCACCCGTAATTCCTCGTCATTGTTCGGTCCCTCAAGATCGCTGCAGTCTAGACGCGTGGCACGCGGGCAGATCGACAGCCGGCGAGAAATTTTCCCGCCGGCGCGACGCCCCACCTCGGCTCAGGCCGGCAGGCTCGGATAGGCGTCGCCGAGTGCCTTCTCGCGCGCCCGCTTGATTTCGATCGGCGTCTTCCGGCCCTCGACGGCGTCGGGCAGCGCCTCGAGATGCGCATGCCATCCGGCGCGCACCCCGGCCCCCTGGCCCTTGCGCGGGCTCAGCCCCGAATGCGTCAGCGTCAGCGCGGTGCCGCCGGCCTCGGATTTGAGGTCAAACCGGACCAGCGTCTCGCGGCCGTCGAGCTCCCATGTCCAGGCAAGGCTGCTGGGC
>JANXSI010000307.1 GCA_025352765.1 Devosia sp.
GCCGGTGACCGGCGAGAGCTTTATCCGCGAGCCCTGGCGGTTTGAGGTCGTCGACCTCGACGGTCGCCGCATCGACAAGGTGCTGGTGACGCGGCTCTAGTTAGAGCGGGATCAGCGAGGCCGTGGGGTAATCGTAGATCATCCGCGTATCGGCGAAGCCCGGCGTGATCATGTCGACCAGGGTCGGAGCGACCTCGGCGGGCTTGGGCAGGGTCTCTGGATCCTCGCCCGGCATGGCCTTGGCGCGCATGGCAGTGCGCACGGCGCCGGGCCAGAACACATTGATCCGCACCGGGGTGCTGATGAGCTCGGAGGCATAGCTCTTGACCAGCGCCTCAAGCGCCGCCTTGCTCGCGGCATACGCGCCCCAGTAGGCACTCGCCGAATGCGACAACGAAGAGGAGACGAACACCGCCCGGCCGGCTTCGGACTGCCGGAGCAGCAGGTCCATCGACCGGATCAGCCGGTAGTTGGCGGTGACGTTGACGGCGAAGGCGGTATCGAAATCCTTGACGTCGAGATGCGGCACCGGGGTGATCACCCCGAGCTGGCCGGCATTGCCGATCAGCCCGTCGAGGTGACCCCAGCGATCAAAGATCACCCGTCCCAGCCGGTCGATGCTGTCGCCCTCGCGCAGATCGAGCGGCACCAGCGTGCCGGACCCGCCCGCCTGCTTGATCGCGTCATCGAGGTCTTCGAGTCCGCCGACGGTGCGGGCGACGGCGATCACATGCGCACCGCGTCGCCCCGCCTCGAGCGCGGCCTGATAGCCAATGCCGCGGCTCGCCCCGGTGACGAGGACGATCTTGCCGGCGAGGTCAGTCATGGTGTCAGCTCGCTTCGCGCATCAGCGAGACCGTCTTGGGATCGGCGCTGTGCCGGCCCCGGAGGTCGGTCAGCGTCGTCGGGTAGTCGCCGGTAAAATAGTGATCGGTGAACTGCGGCGCGGCGTTGTTGCGATTCTCGCCGCCCACGGCCTCGTAAAGGCCGTCGATCGACAGGAATTTCAGTGAGTCCGCGCCGATGAAGCGGCACATGTCCTCGAGGCTGCCATACTGGTTGGCGAGCAGGCCATCGCGGTCGGGCGTGTCGATGCCGTAATAGTCGGGATAGTAGATCATCGGCGAGGCGACGCGGACGTGCACCTCGCGGGCGCCGGCGTCGCGCATCATCTGGATGATCTTTATCGAGGTGGTGCCGCGCACGATCGAATCGTCGATGAGCACGACGCGCTTGCCTTCGATCTCGGCGCGGTTGGCCGAATGCTTGAGCTTGACGCCGAAGGCGCGGATCGACTGCGTCGGCTCGATGAAAGTGCGGCCTACATAGTGGTTGCGGATGATGCCGAGTTCGAACGGGATTCCACTGGCCTGGGCAAAGCCGATCGCCGCTGGCGTGCCGCCATCGGGGACGGGGACCACGACGTCGGCCTTGACCGGGGCTTCCTTGGCGAGATTGATGCCGGCGCGTTTGCGCGCCGAATACACCGAGCGGCCGGCGACCATCGAGTCGGGTCGGGCGAAATAGACGTACTCGAACAGGCAGATGCGCTCGGGTTTTGAGGCAAAGGGCATGGACGAGGTGATCGAGATGCTGCCGTCCGGCTGGATCTCTGCAACGACCACCTCGCCGTTCTTGACGTCGCGTACGAAGCGCGCGCCGATGATGTCGAGGGCACAAGTCTCGGAGGCAAAGATCGGCTTGCCGTCGAGATCGCCCAGCACCAGAGGCCGGATGCCGTTGGGGTCGCGCGCGCCGATCAGCTTGGTGCGCGTCATGGCGACCATCGCGAAGGCGCCCTCGACCTGGGCGAGCGCGTCGGTGAAACGTTCGTCCGAGCCTTTGCGGCGGCTTCTGGCGATCAGGTGGAGCACGACCTCGGTATCGGAGGTCGATTGCATGATCGCCCCGGTCGAGATCAGTTCGCGCCGAACCGTGAGCCCGTTGGTGAAATTGCCGTTATGGGCGATGGCGATGCCGCCCACTTCGAGTTCGGCGAACAGCGGCTGCACGTTGCGCAGGATCGTCTCGCCGGTGGTCGAGTAGCGCACGTGGCCCATGGCCATGTGGCCGGGGAGCCGCTTGACGGTTGCTGGGTCGGTGAAGTGGTCGCCGACGAGGCCGAGCTGGCGCTCGGAGTGGAACTGCCGTCCATCGAAGGAGACGATGCCCGCCGCCTCCTGGCCGCGATGCTGCAGGGCGTGGAGGCCGAGCGCCGTGAGCGTTGCCGCCTCGGGGTGGCCCAAAATGCCGAACACGCCGCACTCTTCGCGCAGCGTGTCGCCGTACATCCCCAGAGGATCGCGATCAGTCATGTGTCACCTCAATCGAGGGCTGGGTCATGCCGCAGGGGCACTCGAGGAGATGTCGGCGGGCGGCGCGACGCTGCTCGAGCCGTCGGTCGGCGTGTCGGTCGTCGTGTCGTTCGGGCCCGTCGTATCGTCGGGGGTCTGGCTGCGCTTCTGCAGGAAGTCGGTGACCTGCTTTTCGAAGTCGTCGGGCAACAGCGTGATCAAATAGTGCCCGGAGTCGCGCAGCGGCGGGTAGCTCTTGGCGTCCTTGACCATCGGCGGAACGTTGGCGCCGAGCAGGAACTCGGCAAACACCGCCGCAACGATGCAGATGACGATGCCGCGCGCGGCGCCGAACACGAAGCCCAGCGTCCGGTCGAGCGGGCCGACGCGCGAGTCGACGACGAGGTCGCCGATCCACATGGTGAGGAGATGGAGGATGATCAGCGCCACGAGGAACGTGCCGATGACCGTGACGCCGGTCGCCACCAGCTCTTCCTTGATGTACGCGGCCGCAATGTCCTTGTGATAAAGGTACATGTAGACGGCGATGGCGGCAGAACCCGCCCAGGTCGCCAGCGACAGAACCTCGCGGGTGAACCCGCGCGCGGTCGCTAGGATCGCCGAGATCAGGACCAGAACCGCGACGCCGACGTCGACACCCGTGAATACCATGCTCGCCACTATCCCTGCATCGCCGAAGGCCCCGTTTAACCGCTAATCCGGGCCGTGCCAAGGCAGCGGAACGCAGGGCAGGGCAGATGTTCACGGAAAGAGGGGATTGGCGACCGGCTACTCACCGGTGGCGGCCTTCTTCCCCTTGGCGGCGATCTGCCCGATCAGGTCGGCCAGTTCCGAATATTCGCTGACCTCGATGCCATTGCCGCTGTCGCCGGCCCCGAGCTTGCCGGTGACGGCAGACTGGAAGCCGAGCTTTTGCGCCTCGCGCAGCCGCAGCGAGGCATGAACCACCGGCCGGACGCCGCCGGCGAGCGAGATTTCGCCGAAATACACCGCATCGTGCGGCAAGGGCGAACCGGTGAGCGACGAGATCAGCGCCGCCGCGACAGCGAGGTCGGCGGCTGGCTCGTTGACTTTCAGCCCGCCGGCCACATTGAGATAGATGTCGTTGGCGCCGATGCGGACGCCGCAGCGCGTTTCGAGCACGGCGAGCACCATCGAGAGGCGCGAGGAATCCCAGCCGACCACGGCGCGGCGAGGCGTGCCGAGCGGCGAGGGGGCAACCAGCGCCTGGATTTCGCAGAGCACCGGACGCGTGCCCTCCATGCCGGCAAAGACCGCCGAACCGGCCGAATTCTGGTCGCGCTGGTCGAGGAACATGGCGGAGGGGTTCGCCACTTCGCGCAGGCCCAGCGTCGTCATCTCGAACACGCCGATCTCGTCGGTCGCGCCGTAGCGGTTCTTGACGCCGCGCAGGATCCGGAAGGTGTGGCTGGCGTCGCCCTCGAAATACAGCACCGCGTCGACCATGTGCTCGACGACGCGCGGCCCGGCGATCTGGCCGTCCTTGGTGACGTGACCAACGAGAACCACCGCGGCGCCGGACTTCTTGGCAAAGCGGGTTAGGGCCTGCGCCGAGGTGCGGACCTGGGTGACGGTGCCCGGCGCGCTGTCGACCCGGTCGGTCCACAGCGTCTGGATCGAGTCGATGATGACGAGGTGCGGCGCTTCGCCGGCCTGCAGCGTCGAGAGGATGATTTCGACATTGGTCTCGCTGGCGAGCAGCATCGGCGCGTCGCCGAGGCCGAGCCGCTGGGCACGGAGGCGGATCTGCGCCACCGCCTCTTCGCCCGAGACGTAGATGACGCGCTTGCCCGAATTGGCGAGCGCCGCGGCGCCCTGCAGCAGCAGCGTCGACTTGCCGATGCCGGGGTCGCCGCCGACCAGGACCGCCGAGCCCATGACGAAGCCGCCGCCCGTCACCCGGTCGAGTTCCCTGAGGCCGGTGACGATCCGCGCCGCGCTTTCGGTTTCGCCAGACAGCGGCACCAGCGCGATCGGCCGGCCGGAGGCGGTGGCCATCTTGGGGCCGGCGCCGACGCCGGAATCGACCATCTCCTCGACGATCGAATTCCACTCGCCGCAGCCCTCGCACCGGCCCTGCCAACGCACATGCGCGGTGCCGCAGGACTGGCAGACATAGGCGGTTTTGGCTTTGGCCATGGAGGGGTCCCGGAGATCGAGTCGTTTTACGGCAGAGTAGGGGAGGAGTAAAGAACGAAGAGTGAACAGGACGAGCGGAAGCGTCCGGCGGGCCGGTTTCGGTAAGGAGTTTCAGCCGCTCGACCTTGGTCTTTTGCCTTCCTGCTTCCGCCGCCTCGAAGAGCGGCGCCGACGAGGCTGCGTCCCCGGAGCGGGTAGTCCGCGTTTGTGTGAGGCCAGAGCCTCGCCAACGCAGCCGAATTTTCGAACGAGACGCGTTTACTGGCCAACAAGCCGAACTTCTGGCGCCTGCGGCCGACGGTCCCGCCATGGCCGGCGGGGGAACCTCGTTTGGGAGCGGGGGCGATCCCTCTCCCTGCCGCCGGCGTGACCCCGGTTTGAATCCAGGTCCCAGCCGAAACGCGCCGGTCCTCGAGACAGCACGACTGCTGCCCCGCCCCGACTTCTCCGCACCAACCACTCGTCATGATCTCGCTTCGGTGCGGCGATGGGGGGAGAATACAGCAGGTGCGAGGGGCGTCAGTTCGCGAACGCGAAATCGGGGGGAAGCGATTGGCGGGGTTGGGGAAGTGATATCAGTTCGGGTGTCACTTAAGACTGCAAGCCCCGCGGAAGGGTGGCCGCCTCTACTCCGCCTCCGCCTCCGCCTCCGCCCTCTGCCGCTTGGCCAGCGCTTCGGCTTCGAGCTTGGCTTTCAGAAGCGACACCTGCTTTTCCAGCATCTCGTTGTGCGCCTTCAACTGGCGCAGGCGGGATTCGGCGGCTTTGAGGTGGTCGATCGAATTGTCCGATTTGCGCACTTCGGCGGCCGCCTTGGCCCCGAGCGCCCGGCCCTCGAGCACGTCCCACCAGGTGAGGTGGTTCTTCTTGATGAGCGCAGTGGCTGCCGCCGCAGCCGAGGCGCGCTCGCCAGCATGGTCGGAACTGAGAAGGCCGAGGATGCGGTCGAGCCGGACCAGGTCTTTGCGTTGGATTTTGAAACCCTTTCGTCGTGCCGCTCGAGACTACGACGGGCCGGTCATGTCGCCAATGGCCTCAGGCGGGGTGGGTCGCCACCATCACGACGGTCGCAAGGGCGACGATCAGGGCGGCCGACAGGGCGAAGCCGACGAGCACCAGCCGCCACTGGCGAAGGGACGCCGGGTCGGTGGCGGTTCCGAGCAGCCGGCCAAGGCTCCATTCGAGGGGATTGAACGGATTGGCGCCGCGCCGGGCGATCGAGCGGGCAATAGCGGCCACAGCGAGGACCCAGCCAAAGGCCGCGAGACCGAACAGGGCGAAGGCCAGTGTCTCCATCGCCGCGCCGCCCTCAGTTGCCGGCGCCGCTGTCGACATAGGTCCGGCTGTAGCGGCCTTTGAGCGAAGTCAGCATCTCGTAGCCGATGGTGTTGCCGGCGTCGGCCTGGTCGTCGACCGAGACGTGTTCGCCCAAGACCTCGACCATCTCGCCGGGGAGTGGAATGTCGTTGCCGAGGTCGGTAATGTCGAGCTCGCACATGTCCATCGACACCCGACCGATCACTGGCACGACACGGCCGCGCACATAGGCCTTTCCGCCCTGGTGCTGGTTGCTGCCGCTGAGCGAGCGTAGGAACCCGTCGGCATAGCCGATGCCGATCACCGCGATG
>JANXSI010000322.1 GCA_025352765.1 Devosia sp.
CACCACTGAGGCCGGTGTGTAGCCATTGTCGAGCGCTGCCGAATAGACGATCGGCTTGAACGACGAGCCGGGCTGGCGCATGGCCTGGGTGGCGCGGTTGAATTCGGATTCGGCGTAGGAGAAGCCGCCGACCATGGCCAGCACGCGGCCGGTGCGCGGGTCCATGGCGACCAGCGCCCCCTCGATCTGCGGAATCTGCTCGAGCGTGTAGGCCCCGGGCTTGTCCGCAACCGGCAGGACGTAGACGACGTCCCCCTCCTTCAGCACTGAGCCCAGCTTCTTGCTCACCCATTTTACGTCCGCGCCGCTGAGCGTGCCGGTCTTGCGGTCGGGGAGCAGCTTGCCCTCGATGTCATTGTCGGGGCGGAGGCCAATGGTCGCGACATTGCCGTCGATCGACAGCACCACCGCGAGCGTCCATTCCGGCACGTCGGCCAGCGGCTTGATCGCGGCGACCGCCGGGCCCCAGTCGCCGGTGATGTCGACGCTTGCGACGGGCCCGCGGAATCCCGTTCCATGATCGTAGTTGACGAGCCCGTCCATCAGCGCCTTGCGGGCATATTCCTGCAGTTTGGGCTCGAGCGTGGTGCGCACCGACAGCCCGCCGCCATAGAGCTGGTCCTCGCCGTAGAGCGTCGACAGCTGCCGGCGCACCTCCTCGGTGAAGTACTCGGCTGAATAGAGCTGTGTTCCAGACGCGCGCGGCGTGACGTTCAGCGCCTCGGCCTTGGCGGCATCGCGCTCTTCGGCGGTGATGTAGCCGTTCTCGGCCATGCGATCGAGGACGTAGTTGCGTCGGTCGATCGCCGCCTGCGGATGCTTGAACGGGTGATAGTTGTTGGGCCCCTTGGGGAGCCCGGCGATATATGCCATCTCGCTGAGGTCGAGCTGGTACAGCGCCTTGTCGAAATAGTTGAGCGCCGCCGCAGCGACGCCGTAGGAATTGAGCCCGAGGAAGATCTCGTTGACGTAGAGTTCGAGGATCTTGTCCTTGGAAAAGGTGCTGTCGATCCGGAGCGCCAGGATCGCTTCCTGGATCTTGCGGTCCCAGGTCTGCTCGGAGTTGAGCAGGAAGTTCTTGGCGACCTGCTGGGTGATGGTCGAGCCGCCGCCCTGGATGGAATCGTTGCCATCCATCTTGGCAGTGATGTTGTCGCGCAGCGCGCGGATCACACCGTCGATGGCGATACCGTGGTGGGTATAGAAATCCTTGTCTTCGGCGGAAATGAAGGCATGCAGCAGCAGCGGCGGGATGGTTTCGATCGGCTGGAACAGCCGCCGCTCATGCGCGTATTCGGCCAGCAGCGTGCCATCGGCGGCGTGAACACGGGTCGTTACCGGCGGCTGATAGTCCTTGAGCACGGTATAGTCCGGCAGATTGCCCGCGACCTGGCTCAAATAGACGGCGGCCACGACGATACCCGCCAGCGCGCAGAACACGCCGAAGCCGAACAGCCACCCGAGAATCCGGAACATTCACTTCCTAACCGCGAATCGTCCGACGGCGCAGGGAGTGCGCCGGACGGAGCTTTGGAATCATATCAGAGAAGGGCGGAAATATGGACATCTCCGCGACACCGGACGGCTGCCCGCCGCCGCTTTCGGGCGCCTAGCGCGTCGGTGCTACTTCCCCCGCATCTGGGTGAAGTAGTCGCTGACGCCCTGCGAAATGGCTTCGACGACCTTGTCGCGCCAGGAATTGTCCTCGAGATTGGCGATGTCGGCGGCGTTGCTCATGAAGCCCAACTCGATGAGCAGGGACGGCACGTCGGGGGCCTGCAGTACGAAAAAGTCGGCCTGCCGCACCGGAAAGCGCCGCAGCGCGACGCTCGGCTGCATGGCCTTGACGATGTCGGTTGCCGCCTGAAACGCCTGCTGGCGGGCCTGCCGCCGCATCAGGTCGACCAGGATGTTGACCACGGCGGGCTTGGCATCGGGCTTGACGTAGCCGGCAACGATATCGGCCCGGTTCTCGCCGTCCGCCAGGACCTTGTCGAGGATGTCGGTCGCCTGGTCGTCGCGGGTATAGATGCTCGCGCCGCGGATATCAGCGGCCTGAAAGGTATCGGCATGCAGCGACACGAAGAGGTCCGCCCTATTCTGCCGTGCCAGCGTTACCCGCTCGTTGAGGGTGAGATAGGTGTCGTCGTCGCGCGTCAGGGCGACGTCGAACTGCCCCGACTGGACCAGCAGATCGCGCAACTGCAGCGCGAAGGCGAGCGTGATGTCCTTTTCGTGGATGCCGCTCGGGGCGCTCGCGCCATTGTCGATGCCGCCATGACCGGGATCGATGACCACCAGCGGCCGGCTGCCCGCCGCGAGCGGCGCCTGCGCGACCGGCGCGGTGCTCGACTCGGACGGCGCCGCAGAAGTCGACGCCTCCGGGAGCACCGAGGGTTCTTCCGAGCTTGGTGTGTCCTCCGTGCCCGCGAACGGGTCCTCGGCGGACGACGCGCCGCTCATCCCGTCGGGCAGCCGGAGCCTCAGCGAACCGGCAAGGTCGGCCGCGACGCGTGCCTTGAAGTCGAGGTCACTGGTCACGATCAGATCGACCACCAGTCGCGCCGGCTGGCCGCCGACCGGATCGAGCACCACCGCCTGTTGCACGGTCGCCGGCTGGTTGAGGGTCAGTTCGGTGCGGGCCCTGCCCTCTTCGGCCATCGTGGTGGTGAAGGACGCGACGATCCCCGACCCTGCCACCGCCTGGGGAGCCAGGGTCGGCACGCCCGCCGCCTTGACGTCGATGGCAATGCGTTCCGGCTCATCGAGCGAAACGATAGCGAATTCCGTGGTGCCCGAGAGGTCGATGACGACCCGCGCGCGCTCCGGCGTCGTGCTCACACGGGCAGCGAGGACCTGCGGCAATTCCGATTGGGCGTAACCCTGCCCGCCAGCAAACAGCATGCAGACAAGCGCTATGAAGAGGGCCAGCACTGCGCGGCTGCGTGGCGCGGACACCGCGGAATTGAACAACAGGCTCGGGCTCCCCATGTAATGCGTGCGTTTAGACGCCTGTGTTTAGGCGATTCTGCGGCCAAAAGAGTGGGTGCCCGGCATTTGCTTGGGTTTGCTCGGGTATTAACCTCATGGTTTCGTTACCGTCCGAGTTTTCGGTTGCCAAGCCGCAGCAACGGCCCTACACGCTGAATCCGAGGCGGGCTGTCGCTCCTTCCGTTACGCGTGGCCGTGGCCATCGCGGGAAATCGTGGCAGCACAAGGATTTGTGGCGATCTGCCAAGATCCGGGATGCGGCACATTCAACCGTCTCACCAAGTTTTCGGCCCTCTATGGACCGAGCGGTGCTCCGGCTTTCCGGCGCCCACATAGGAAGAGGTTGGATGACCAGAGGGTCGACAAAACCTGACGCAATGCCGGTTACCGCTTGCGCTTTTGTCATTGCTCGCCTGCCGGTCAGCCGCTTCGACGCACTAGACGGCGCAGTCTGCGCCACTTCCCTCAAACCTTTGGCCGCGCATGGCGCCACGCAGGGGAGACCGGCTCGCCGGCTCCGGAGTGTTGGCGCGCGACGGCCCGGAGTACGTTTTTATGGCTACCAAGAGAATGCTGGTGGATGGCACCCACCCGGAAGAAACCCGGATTGTCGTCACCAACGGTAATCGGCTCGAGGAATTCGATTTCGAATCCCAGAGCCGCCGCCAGCTGCGCGGCAACATCTACCTCGCCAAGGTCACTCGCGTAGAGCCCTCGCTGCAAGCCGCCTTCATCGAGTATGGCGGCAATCGCCACGGCTTCCTCGCCTTCAGCGAAATCCACCCCGACTACTACCAGATCCCCGTCGCCGATCGCGAAGCGCTGATGCGCGACGAAGAGGCCGCCGACGCCGAAGAGGCGCATGGCGCCGATGACGACGCCACCGAGCAGACCGACGGTGCGCCCACCACCGCCGGTGCCGAGGCCGATCCGCAGTCGACCGACGACCATGATCACGACGACGAAGAGCACAGCCACATCGAGCAGGCTCCCGCGAATGCCGAGCCGGTCGAGTCGATTGGCGGCAGCGATGCCCTCGAGGACGTGCAGGAGCGCCGTCAGCGCGCGCCGCGTCGTCATCAGTACAAGATCCAGGAAGTGATCAAGCGCCGGCAGGTGATGCTGGTGCAGGTCGTCAAGGAAGAGCGCGGCAACAAGGGCGCGGCGCTCACCACCTTCCTGTCGCTCGCCGGCCGCTACTCGGTGCTGATGCCCAACACCGCCCGGGGCGGCGGCATCTCGCGGAAGATCACCAATGCCGCTGATCGCAAGCGGCTCAAGGACATCGTGGGCGATCTCGAGGTCCCACCGGGCCAGGGGATTATCCTTCGGACGGCCGGTGCCTCGCGCACCAAGGCCGAAGTGAAGCGCGATTTCGAGTATCTGCAGCGGCTGTGGGAGAATGTCCGCACGCTGACCCTCAAGTCGACGGCGCCCTGCCTCGTCTATGAGGAAGGCTCGCTGATCAAGCGGACCATCCGCGACCTCTACTCCAAGGACATCGACGAACTGTTCGTCGCCGGCGAGGACGCCTACGCCGAAGCCAAAGACTTCATGCGCATGATCATGCCCAGCCACGCCAAGAACGTCGTGCTCTACAAGGACGATCAGCCGCTGTTCTCGAAGTTCGGCGTCGAAGGCCAGCTCGACCAGATGTTCTCGCCGCAGGTCACCCTGCCCTCCGGCGGCTACCTCGTGATCAACCCGACCGAAGCGCTGGTCTCGATCGACGTCAACTCGGGACGCTCCACCAAGGAGCACAACATCGAGGACACGGCGCTCCAGACCAATCTCGAAGCCGCCGAAGAAGTTGCCCGCCAGCTTCGACTGCGCGATCTCGCCGGCCTCATCGTCATCGACTTCATCGACATGGTCGAGAACCGCTCCAACCGGGCGGTCGAGCGCAAGCTCAAGGACTCGCTCAAGGACGACCGCGCCCGCATTCAGGTCGGCCGCATCAGCCATTTCGGCCTGATGGAAATGAGCCGCCAGCGCATCCGCTTCGGCGTAGTCGAAAGCTCGACCCACAAGTGCCCGACCTGCCAGGGCACCGGCCTCGTCCGCTCAGTCGAGAGCGTGGCGCTGATGGTCATGCGCAACATCGAAGACCACGTGATGAAGAAGCCCGGTCAGTCGATCAATGTGCGCGTGCCGGTCGATGTGGCCCTCTACATCCTCAACGCCAAGCGCGGCACGCTATCGACGCTTGAGTTCAAGCACTCGCTGTCGATCAACCTGGTCGCCGACGATCACGTCGGGCCGGTGCATTTCGTCATCGAAAAGGGCGAGCCGCGGATCGCGACGGACCTCGTGCCGCCGCAGCACATCCGCGTCGACACTCAGCAGATCGACGAGGCCGATGCCGCCGACGAGCTGGTCGAGGACGAAGAAGAGATCGTCGAGACCTCCACGGGCGGCGAGACCACCGAAGCCCGCTCCGAAGAGTCCGGCGAACGCCAGGGCCGTGGCCGTCGCCGCCGTCGTGGCGGACGTGGGCGTGAGGATCGCCCGCAGGGTGATCGTCCGCCGCAGCAGCAGCGCCAGCCGGTGGCCCTTGCGGGTGCCGCCGCAACTGACGATCCGCAGGGCGAAACCGAAGGCGAGGACGAGGGCGATGAGCCGGTCCAGGCCAACGGCGCTCCGGTCCAGCTCGACGAGAACGGCGAACCGCGCCGTCGTCGCCGGCGGGGCCGCCGCGGTGGCCGCCGCAATCGCCGCGATGGCGAGCCGGGTACCGCTGGTGAGACCAGCTCCGGCGCCGAGGTCGGCACGGAGGCCGCCGCTGACGATGGCGGCGAGCCGGTGACCGCTATGAGCCCCGAGGGGATCGAGCGGGTAGCCGCCGGTGTGCTCGCCCAGGACGCGATCGCCGCCGATGCGGGGATCGAACCCGGGATCACGGTGCATGCCGCCGAGCCCGAAGCCGAGGTCGAAGCGCCCGTCGCCGAAAAGCCGAAGCGTGCGCGTCGCAGCCGCAAATCGGCCGATGCCGATGCTGTCGCGCAGGATGCCGTCGTGCCGGAGGTCGCCGCCGAGGCAACCGCCGACGTGCCGGCCGAAGCCGAGGCCCCTGCCCGTCCCAAGAGCCGCTCGCGCAAGAAGGCCGCTCCGCCGACCGAAGCCGAAGCGATCCAGTCCGCCGAGGCGATAGCGGTTGTTGCTCCGGCGCCGGTGGCCGAGCCTGCTCCCGTTGCCGAGTCCGCCGCGGTCGCGGCTGCGCCGAGCGTGACGGAAGCGGCTCCCGCCGCTGCCGAAGCGCCCCGCCGGCCCAAGAAGGA
>JANXSI010000348.1 GCA_025352765.1 Devosia sp.
GGCAGCCTCGAAGCTGCTGGACGTCGACAACGTCAAGGGAGGAGCGTTGGCCGCCGCTTAATTGCGTGCCTAAGACCAACGTATTGTCGATAAAACTGTTCAGCAGGGCCTCGCGCCCTGCTTTTTCTTTTGTGGTGTCACGATGGCCACTGCCGACGACGTCCGCCGGATCGCTTTAGAGCTCGAGGGAACGACCTCTGCGCCGCATGTCGATCGCGTTGCCTTCAAGGTTCAGCGGATCTACGCGACGCTCAGCGGCGACGAACAGACCCTCAACCTTAAGCTCACGCCCGACGAGCAGGAATTCAAAATGCTGATGGCGCCGACGAGCTTCAGCGCCCTCCCCAACAAATGGGGCGAGCAAGGCTGGACGACCGTTGCGCTCGATGCCATCGGCGGTGATGAGTTGGCGGCGGCCATGCGGATGGCCTGGGAGCACGGGCGCGCCAAGGGGCCGCGGAAGCGCTAGCTCCAGTACTCCTGCAGCCATTTGGCAGTGAGCAGCCACAGCAGGATCGCCGTCACCGGGATCGACAGCAGCGTCGTCCAGATCACCCGGCGCCAGAACATCGGGTGGAGCGGCGCCCCGGCCTCGGAGCCTGGCACGACCTGCCCTACATCGACCTGATTGCGCACGCCGAACGGCAGGACGACAAAAAGGCAGATCCACCAGACGACAAAGTAGATGGCAAAGAATGTGGCGGGAGCGATCATGGCGTTCTCATACGCGGTGGACGAAGACCGTCACATTGGGCTTTTTGCCCCACCACGCATTGACCTCGCCGCGCACCGCACGCTGCACGGCGTTGTCGACAAGTTCGGGATCGGCACGGCGCTTGGGCGGGATGGATTTGAGGGCCCCATTGACGACGCTGCGGACCAGCTGGTTGACCGAATCCTCTTCGTCCGCGACGTCCGGCAGCCCTTCGATCGACAGGTCCGGACCGGAGACGACCGTGCCGCGGGAATCGATGCAGAGGCTGATGACGATATGTCCGCCAAAGCTCAGCCGGCGGCGACCTTTGACGCCGCTCTCGTCGGGCGTGCAGAGGATATTGCCGTCGAGATAGAGCTCGCCGGTCCGCACTTCGCCGGGGAGATGCGTGACCTCGGGGAACAGCACGACCATATCGCCATTGCGGGCGTGGACGACGTTCTTGATGCCATGCTGGACGCCGAGCTTGGCGTGCGCCTCGAGTTGCACCGCCTCGCCGTGCACCGGCACCAGCGTCACCGGCTTCACCCAGTCGTAGAGCCGCTTCAGTTCTTCGCGGCGCGGATGGCCGGTGGTGTGGACCAATGCGTCACGCTGCGTGACCACCTCGATGCCGCGATCGATCATCAGATTCTGGATGTCGATGACTTCGCGCTCGTTCCCAGGGATCGCCCAGGACGAAAAGATCATCCGGTCGCCAGCGTTGAGGTCGATCGCCGGATGCTCGCCGCGCGCGATGCGGGCGACGGCGGCCCGGGCTTCGCCCTGGCTGCCGGTGCACAAGACCACGATCTTGTTGCGCGGCAGGGTCTTGAACATGTCCTGGTCGAGGAACGGCGGCAGGCCTTCGAGCATGCCGAGTTCGCCCGCGATCGTCGTGATCCGGTGCAGCGCCCGGCCCGACATCACCACCTGGCGGCCGGCCATCTTGGCGGCGCGCGCGACGGAAATGACGCGGCCAACGTTCGACGCGAAGGTGGTGAGCGCGACGCGATGCGGTGCATCGGCGATGAGCGCGGCCAGCGTTGCCGCCACCTCGTCTTCGCTCGGGCTCTCGCCGTCCTTGAGTGCATTGGTCGAGTCGCAGATGAGCGCCACCGGCACGCCGTCGCTGCCCAGCTCGCGGAACCGCTGCTCGTTGGTCGGCGGACCGGCGATCGGCCGCGGATCGAGCTTGAAGTCGCCGGTGTGGATCACGCGGCCGACCGACGTGGTGATGGCGAGCGCGCAGCTTTCGGGGATCGAATGGGCGACGTTGATCGCCTCGATGGTGAACGGCCCGACCGCGAACGGCTTGCCCACCTGCATCGGCCGCACCGCGACATTGTCGACGATATTGTCGGAAGCGCGCTTGGCCGCCAGCATCGCGGCCGTGAAGGCGGTGGCATAGACCGGCCGGTCGAAGGCCGGCCAGAGGTCGAGCACGGCGCCATAATGGTCTTCGTGGCTGTGCGTCAGGATCAGCGCCAGAACGTCGTCGGCGTTGTCCTCGAGGAAGGTCGGATCGGCCATGATCAGCTCGATGCCGGGCTGCGCCGGACCGGCGAAGGTCACGCCGCAGTCGACGACGATCCATTTGCGGGCATTGCGCGGGCCAAAGCCGTAGGCCGCCATGTTCATGCCGATCTCGCCGACACCGCCCAGGGGCACAAAAACCAACTCGTCGGGATACGCTACGGCCATCAAGCCCTCACAGTGGCGGTCAAGCCGAAATGAACATCGCCTGCGGTTATCGCAATGCGGGAATTGTCGTTGGCGCGGACAATCAGCCGCCCCGTATCATCAATCGTTTCGAAGACGCCGCGGACGACGCCGCCATCCTGGGCGACAGCGACTTCGGCGCCGATGCCGGCAGCCGAGGCGCGCCACAGCCTGAGGATGTCGGCGACGTTCCGACCGCCATCCCAGAGCTCGTAGGCCACCACCCATTCTTCGGCAAGCGAAGTAAAAATCGCCTCGGCGGAGATCGTCTC